>CADBNF010000093.1 GCA_902796005.1 uncultured Lachnospiraceae bacterium
CATCGATGATGGCGTACACAAGGCCTCTCTGTACCAGCTGCTCCTTGTAAATCACCATGTTGTCAAGAAGATAGACAAAGCCGTCCTCGTTGTTGGTGACGTAGGTGATGTCGCAGGCATAGGCGGCGCGGCGCTCGTCATTCTTCATGCTGTTTAAAACACAGCCCACGGTCAGGCCCAGGAATTCATGCACCTTGCCCATCCACTCCGCGTCACGGTTTGCCAGGTAGTCGTTGACGGTGATGATGTGCACGCCCCGGCCGTTTAAGGCATTCAGGTAGGCGGGCAGGGTGGACACCAGGGTCTTGCCTTCACCGGTCTTCATCTCGGCGATACGGCCCTGGTGCAGGATGACGCCGCCGATAAGCTGCACCCGGTAATGCTCCATGCCCAGAACCCTTCTGGCCGCCTCACGGACGGTGGCAAAGGCCTCTACCAGCAGGTCGTCCAGGGTTTCCCCGGCCGCATACCTGGCCTTGTATTCATCTGTTTTTGCCCGGAGCTCGGCATCGGAAAGCGCCTGCATCGTCGGCCTTAGGGCCTCAATCTTATCCACGATGGGATAAATTCTTTTCAGCTCCCGCTGGCTGTGGGTACCGAAAATTCTCTCAGATAGTTTCATACTGTTCTCCGTTATTTTCTCTTTGTGCTGACCTTATGTCTGGCTTTCTTCCTCTTCATCCTGAGGGTTTCCTGCTTCTGCCGGATGGCTTCGGCTTCTTCGGGATAGCTGACCTTGATGGTCTTGATGACGAAGACGCCGCCGTCCCTGGCGTGCATGATCCGGATTTTGCCCTTGATGTAGCCGTGCTCCGGACATTCTGCCACGCAGTAATAGCCTCTGGTGCTGGCGGAAAACCACCTCAGCAGTTTTTTGGCTTCCCGGCCGCAGATACAGCAGTAGGTGCTGCGCACCTCCTTGTCTGACATGGCCTCCTCCTTCGTGGGGAAGGAGCGGGAAATATATTTACTGTAGCCGTTGTAAACGGCGTGGATTTCATTCTCTTTCGCGGTGGGATTCTGGTAGGTATCAATGGAATCGCAGGCCCAGATGACCGAAGGATCGATGGAAGAAAGGATCATCCCGGTATACTTCGCATCCGCATATGCCCGGTGGAAATCCGCGCTTTTTTCCAGCTTCAGGAAATCCACGGCATACTCCAGCGAACGCCGGCTTTTGGTATTCTCATACTGCACCGCAAACAGCTTCTGTACATTCAGAAACCGGCAGGGACCCTGAAAAAGGTGCAGCAGCCCGTAAAAATCCAGGTTGCGCTGCAGTTCGGTCAGGTCCGTGGTTCCCCAGGTGCAGAAAACTGCTTCCGGCCCTGCCCAGGCGAAAAATGCCCTGACTGCCTCCTCAAAAGGCTTGCCGGCTTTCAGATCCTTCGTGGTCAGGTGAACGATTTCCCTGGTCCGGTAATGCAGGCTTCTGTATACCTTCGGGGCAACCAGCGTATGAAAACTGCCGGTTTCCTCCAGGGCGTCATTCAGCTTTACCGCACCGATCTCTATGATTTCAAAGGGAAGTCTGGCTACCTCGTGCTCCTTTCCATAGGGGCACTGATTCCATTCCAGGTCGAAAACAATATAGTCCATAATTAAACAGATAAATTCACAACGATACCCGCAGAACTGCGGGTATCGTCGTATGAATCAGATTGTGAGCATCCGTCAGATGGCGTCTTCCTCATTGAAGGGGTCTCCGCAGTTCGGGCAGAACTTGGGAGGCTGGGCGGGATTCTCGGGAATCCAGCCGCATTTGCTGCACTTGTAGGTCTTGGCGCCTGCGGGCTTTGCATGTCCGCAGTTTGTGCAGAAGTTGCCGCTGTTGGCGGTTCCGCAATCCGGGCAGAACCACTGTTTTCCGGCGGCTGCAGCCTGCTGGGCCGCTGCCTGGGCTGCCGCTGCGGCATCCGCTTCGGCCTGGGCCTTCTGCTGGGCACCCATCTGGTACAGGTCATTGGCGTTCATGCCGCCCTGCTGCTGGGCCATGTTCATGCCCATGAAGCCGGTGAAGGCGCCGCCGGAGTTGCCGGCTGCGGTTCTCATGGCATCTGCCTGGGCACCGACCAGTGTGCCGGCTGCCTTGGTGGGATCGCTCAGGAAGGAAGCCTTCTGGGCATCTCTCTGGGCGTCGCGGATGATCTGCTGATCTTCCTCCGTCAGGGTAATGGGGTTCATGGCGATGGACACCACCTGCAGGCCGCGCAGCTGTCCCCATTTGCTGCTCAGCTCCTGGTTCATGACGTCGCACAGCTCAGTGGTATGGGCTGGCAGCTGGCTGGGCCGGATTTCCAGATCGCCGATTCTGGCGAAGGCCGGCTGCAGCGCGGAGATGAACTCCGTCTTCAGCTGGGTATCCAGCTCCTTACGGGTATAGACATCGCTCACATTGCCGGCTACGTTGGTGTAGAACAGAAGCGGGTCAATGATTCTGTAGGAGTAAACGCCGCTGCAGCGTACATTCACGTCGATATCCAGACTGATGTTCCTGTCCACAACCCTGAACATGATGGGATTCGGGGTGCCGAACTTGTTGTCCATCAGCTCTTTGGTGTTGAAGTAATAAATCCTCTGATCCTTGCCGGTGTCGCCGCCGTAGGTGAACCGTTTGCCGATGGTCTTGAAGGTATTGATGATGCCCTCGCCCAGGCTGCCGCAGAAAAGGCTGGGCTCCGTGGAGGTATCATAGGTATATTCGCCGGGCTCCGCGCAGACGTCCACGATCTTGCCCTGCTCGACAATGATCATACACTGGCCGTCAGCTACCGCAATACCGCTGCCGTTGGTAATAATGTTGTCATTACCATGCACATTGGAGCTGTATTTGCCCTTCTGCTTCTGACCCTTCACCATCAGAATGTCCTTGTCAATTGCTTCGCAATAGAAAAAATCTTTCCAGGTATCCGCCAGAGTGCCTCCGGCCGCGCCAAGTATTGCTCTGATA
The DNA here is from genome assembly GCA_902796005.1 of uncultured Lachnospiraceae bacterium. Lineage (GTDB taxonomy): Bacteria > Bacillota > Clostridia > Lachnospirales > Lachnospiraceae > Alectryocaccobium. The sequence goes on from CADBNF010000093.1 coordinate 2,951, forward strand.
AGTCCCATTTAGTGTCTCCTTTTTACTCTTTTAAGTTCCTGCTCCCTTCTGTAAAGCCTTCTTCGGGGAACAGCTACTCTACTTACAGTATACAGAGGTATTTTATCATGGTTCAGCAAAATAATCAATTATCTACGGTTCAACTTCGTGAATAAAGCGTGAATTATTTGTTGCGGGACTGTTTACTTCGGCTCCTCCCCGCGGGAAAATACCATAAGCATCTCCCGGGTCAGGCTGATATTGTCCTCCGTAAGCTGCTCCTTCGCTTCCTCCCGGGTCAGCCAGATGGCATCGGAAAGCTCGCTTTTGTCCACCTTCAGTGTACGGCTGCCCTTCACATCGCAGAAAAAGCCGAAAAGCAGGGTGTCGGTCACGGGCCAGGGCTGGCATTTGTAATACCGGATGTTCTCCACCTCAAGGCCCACCTCCTCCATCACCTCCCGGCGCAGCGTTTCCTCGATGCTCTCCCCCACCTCATTATACCCGGCAATCAGGGCGTAGTGCCGGTAGGGGCCGGCGGCGTAATGGCTCACCACCACCCTGTCCCCATCCAGAATCGCCGAAATGATGACCGGGGAAATCCGGGGATAGATGATGTTTCCGCATTTCGGGCAGTGAAGCATCCGCTCCTTATCGGAATGGACGGTCCGGGTGCCGCACCGGCCGCAGAAACGGTTGTTTTCATACCAGGCGCCGATCTGGGCCGCCAGGGCGCCGGCGTATGCCAGGTGCCGCGGCGCAAACCGAAGGATTTCCCGGCGGCGGATGCGGGCAAGGCCCTTTTCCTTCCGTTCCTCAAGAAGGGCATCATAAGCCGCCTCCCTGCCGGGCTTTCTGCCCGCCAGGAAAAATTTCCTGCCGCTGATATCGAAGAGGTAGGTAAGGTCTGCCGTATCCGCCGGCAGATCCTTCACCCGGTCATAATCCAGCGTGTCCTCCGTAATGCGGGCGAGGACCTCCGCCTCCTCCACAAAAAGCACATAGTCCTCCGGTTCCGGCGCGGTCGGCCTGTACTGGTTGTCCAGCACCTCCGGCGCGATTTCGTGTATCATCATCGCTTTATTTTCCTCTACTGTCCTTCACAGAAAATGCTGTATTCCTCCCCGGGGTCTTTCTGGTCCCCTTCGGGAAAAATACAGCATTATCGGAAAGTCAGCTTTCTTCGTATTTGAAACTGCCTGCCAGGAGGGTAACCGCCTCGGGAGAAACCGTCAGGATTCCGCCCTCCACATTGCCGGTCTTTTCCGTGCCGTCAGGCAGCAGGATCCTGCATTTGCAGGGCTTTACGCCGGTAACAAAGGGAATATGCCCGGCGAGCACCGCCAGGTCCCCTTCGGTTCCCCTGACGATAACCCTGACCGCCTCGCCCTGGAAGACGTTGCCGTCGGGCGTGGCTGCCGTGAAGGTAAATGTCTTCATCACTGCACCTTCTTTGCCTTCTCCACCACGTCATCGATGGTTCCCGCAAAAAGGAAGGCCGATTCGGGAAGATCATCATGCTTTCCTTCGATAATTTCCCTGAATCCACGGATGGTCTCGGTAAGGGGAACATAGACCCCGGGAAGACCGGTGAATTTCTCGGAAACATGGAAGGGCTGGGACAGGAACCGCTGGATTTTCCTGGCTCTGGCCACCAGCAGCTTGTCCTCGTCGGAAAGCTCGTCCATACCCATGATGGCGATGATGTCCATCAGTTCCTGGTAACGCTGCAGAATTCTCTGCACTTCCCTGGCCACATGGTAATGCTCCTCGCCCAGGATGTCCGGGGAAAGGATACGGCTGGTGGATTCCAGCGGATCCACTGCCGGATACAGGCCCTGAGAAGCGATGGTACGGGAAAGCACCGTCGTCGCGTCCAGATGGGCGAAGGTCGTGGCCGGCGCCGGGTCTGTCAGGTCATCCGCAGGCACGTATACGGCCTGGATGGAGGTGATGGACCCCTTCTTCGTGGAGGTAATCCGCTCCTGCAGCGTACCCATCTCGTTCGCCAGGGTGGGCTGGTAGCCTACGGCGGAGGGCATACGTCCCAGCAGCGCGGAAACCTCGGAGCCTGCCTGGGTAAAACGGAAGATATTGTCGATGAACAGAAGCACGTCCTGGCCTTCCTCATCCCGGAAATACTCCGCCATGGTCAGGCCGGAAAGGCCGACCCGCATTCTGGCCCCCGGGGGCTCGTTCATCTGTCCGTAGACCAGGGTGGTGTTGGCCAGAACCCCGGACTCCTTCATCTCATTGTACAGGTCGTTGCCTTCACGGGTACGCTCGCCTACACCGGTAAATACGGAAAGGCCGCCGTGCTCCTTGGCAACGTTGTTGATCAGCTCCATGATAAGAACGGTCTTGCCTACGCCGGCACCGCCGAACAGGCCGGTCTTGCCGCCCTTGGAGAAGGGGCAGATGAGGTCAATAACCTTAATGCCGGTCTCCAGAATTTCGGTAGAGGTGGAAAGCTCGCTGTAGGAAGGCGCCTGACGGTGGATATTCCAGCGTTCCACAGCCTCCGGCGCAGGTTTATTGTCCACCGGATCGCCCAGGACGTTGAAAATCCGGCCCAGGGTCTGGCGACCCACCGGCACGCTGATGGCATTGCCGGTATCCGCCACCGGAGTTCCCCGGCGGAGACCGTCGGTGGAGGACATGGCGATGCACCGGACGGTATTGTCACCGATATGCTGGGCAACTTCCACCGTAAGGGTTTTCTCCCCGTTCTTCATGGTGAGCGCGTTATAGATGGCAGGGAGCCTGCCTTCTTCAAATCTGACATCGACAACAGGGCCCATAACCTGAACGACGCTGCCGATATTGGTATCTGCCATAAAACTGTTCCTCCTTTATAAGCCGCTGCCGGCCACAATCTCGGTAATCTCCGAGGTAATGGAAGACTGCCTTGCCCGGTTGTATTCCAGCTGGAGATTGTCGATCATCTCCTGGGCGTTCTTGCCCGCGGAATCCATGGCCGTTCTTCTGGCCGCAACCTCACTGGCAAAGCTTTCTCTGACCGCGGCTACCAGGGTTCCCGCCACATATTCGTAGATGGCGGTATTAAGTATCGTATTCTCATCCGGCTCGAAGACCACGCTGTGGGCCCTGGCCAGTTCGTCCTTCTGCAGAGGGAAAAGCCAGCGGATATAGGCTTCCTGGGTCATTACGTTGACATAACGTGTGCAAAGGATGCCCAGACGGTCATATTTTCCCGCCGCATAGTCCTCACAGAAGGTTTTCGCCATGGCGTTGGCCTGGTCATAGGTGAATTTCTCGGCGTAGATAATCTCTCCGCCGAAGCGGTCCACCGCCCTCTTGCCGATGGCGGTCACTTCCGCATCCTCCCATTCCCTGGCCAGGCGGAAAACATTGGCATTGTAGCCGCCGGCCAGGCCTCTGTCTCCGGCCACCACCACCAGGCGGGTTCTCTTCGTATCCCGCACCGCAAGGAAGGGGCTGTTTTTGCATTCCGGGCTGGAAGCCAAAGTGCCGATCATCTGTTCGATGGCGGCCTCGTACTGGCGGCCCTTCATCATGCGTTCCGTGGCTTTCCTGATTTTCGAGGAAGCCACCAGGCCCATGGCCTTGGTCAGGTGCAGGGTGGAGTCCACGCTTTTGATACGGGTTTTCAGCTGTTTGATATTCTCACTCAACTAACCTCACCCCCGCATTTCTTCCAGCGCTTTCTTCATTTCCTCTATATCACTGTCTTCGTAATAGCCGTTCTCAAAGCGCTCCAGGAGGGATACATATTCCGTCTCCAGCTTTTCATACAGGCGCTGCTCGTATTCCGCAACCTTCTCCACCGGGGTATCATTCAGGTAGCCGTTGATAACCGCATAAACGATAACCACCTGGCAGCCGGTGCGCACGGGCGCATTTCTTCCCTGCTTGAGCACCTCAACGATACGTTCGCCCAATGCCAGCCTGGCCTTGGTATCCGCATCCAGGTCGCTGCCGAACTGGGCAAAGCTTGCCAGCTCACGGTACTGGGAATACAGGAGCTTCAATTCACCGGAAACCTTCTTCATGGCCTTGATCTGGGCGGAACCGCCGACCCGGCTGACGGAAATACCCGGGTTGATGGCCGGCATGATGCCGGAATGGAAAAGCTCCGTCTCCAGGAAAATCTGTCCGTCGGTGATGGAAATAACATTCGTGGGAATGTAGGCGGATACGTCGCCTGCCTGGGTTTCAATCAGGGGAATGGCGGTGATGGAGCCGCCGCCGTATTCCGGCGCAACACAGGCTGCCCGCTCCAGAAGGCGGGAATGCAGGTAGAAGACGTCGCCGGGGTAGGCTTCACGCCCGGGGGGACGTCTGATCAGCAGGGAAAGGGCACGGTAGGCCACCGCATGCTTGGACAGATCGTCGTAGACAATCAGTACGTCCTTGCCCTGCTCCCGGAAATACTCCGCCATGGCGCAGCCCGCGTAAGGCGCCACATACTGCAGCGGCGCGGAATCGGAGGCGGAAGCGGAAACGATAATGGTGTTGGCCATGGCGTTTGCCGCCTTCAGTTCATTGGCGATCTGCACCACGGAAGTACTCTTCTGGCCGATGGCCACGTAGATGCAGATAACGCCCGTATTTCTCTGGTTGATAATGGTATCGATGGCGATCTCGGTCTTACCGGTCTGCCGGTCGCCGATGATCAGCTCACGCTGGCCCCTGCCGATGGGAATCATGCTGTCGATGGCCTTGATACCGGTCTGCAGGGGTACGGATACGCCCTGTCTTTCGATGATTCCGGGGGCTTCCGCCTCTACCGGCCGGGTCTTGCTGCCCGTATCGATGGGTCCCTTGCCGTCGATGGGCTGGCCCAGGGCATCCACTACCCTGCCCAGGAGCTCTTCGCCCACGGGAACGGAAAGCACGCGGCCGGTTCTTCTGACCATGGATCCCTCATGGATATTGTTGTCGTCAGACAGAAGGGCTACGGATACGCTCTCGTCCTCCAGGTTCTGGGCAAGGCCGTAGGTCCCGTCGTCAAACTCCAACAGTTCGCTGGCCATGCAGGCCCGCAGGCCGTATACCCGGGCGATGCCGTCGCCCACCAGGATAACCGTGCCGGTCTCGCTCATTTCGATACGGGATTTGTAGTTTTTGATTTGCTGTTTTATAACATTGCTGATTTCAGCAGGATTCTTACTCATCCGGTCATCACATCCTTAATTTCCCGGAGACGTCTCTTCAGACTTCCGTCAATGATACCGTCATCCGTAATTATCGTTAAACCACCCATAAGCTTTTCGTCTATGACGCAGTTCAGAATCACCTTATTGCCCGCCATTTTCTCCAGCTTGGCCGTCAGGCGTGACTGCTGCTCCAGGCTTAAGGGAACGGCGCTGGTCACCGTCACATTGGAAATATGCCGGGATGCCTTGTACAACCGGCGGTACTCCTCCACCGCGCCTTTAAAGGCATAGATCCGGCCCTTCTCGCACATGAGCTTCAGAAGGTTCAGTACGTCCTCCGGCACCGAACCCTCAAAGGCGGTATCCAGGGCCATCAGCCGCTCTCCCATGGGAATGCCAGGGGAAGCCAGGAAATCCGTATACTGGGGATTTTCCCTGAAAAGCGCTTCCACCTCGTCCAGGGCGGCTGCGTACTCGTCCTTCGTATCGTTCTCACAGGCGAGCTCAAACAGGGCGGTTCCGTATTCTACACCTATCTCCGTCATGATTCTTCACCCAGATCAGCGATAAAGTCATCGATCATCCTGCGGTGATCCTCCGCATTGATCTCTCTGCCGAGCATCTTTTCGGTGAGCTTCGTGGAAACATCGACGATTTCGGCCTTGACTTCCTTTTCCACCCGGCTGCGTTCGATGTCCGCTTCCATCTCCGCATGACGGACGATTTCCGCGGATTTCTCCTGGGCGGCGGAAATAATCTTCTCGCCTTTTCTCTTCGCCTCCTCAGCGGCGGATTTCACGATGGTATCGGCCTGCTCGTCCGCGGAGGACATTTTCTCCTCCCAGACGCGGCGGTGTTCCTCCGCCTCGCTTTTGGCGGCTTCCGCCTCCACGTAAACCTTGTCCACCTCTTCCTGACGCCGGGCAACAATCCTTTTCACCCGGTTCCAGAGGAACTTTTTCACCAGGAGAAAGAGAATCAGAAGATTGATGAGCGCTATCAGAATCTGCCATATGTTAATCGATATGACATCAAGTGTCTGCATAGTTTTTACTCCAGATTCAAAATTACAGTACGTTCTTCAGAATATCAATCATACGGCCAGGGGCCACAAAGATAAGAAGAATGGCAATAACCAGTGCATACAGACCGGTGGTTTCCGCAACGGCACAACCCATGATCATGGTGGTGGTTACCGCGCTTCTCGCTTCAGGCTGACGTCCGATGGCTTCACAGGCTTTTGCTACCGCATTACCTTCACCGATACCAGGGCCGATACCGGCGATCATCGCG
>CADBNF010000094.1 GCA_902796005.1 uncultured Lachnospiraceae bacterium
GCTTCCTGCTGTATTTACCGCCGTCTGGCCGCAGCCTGCAAGAAGACTGCCGAGAAGAAGGAGAGCTGTGAGTAATGTTACTGTTCTATTTTTCATTTTCTGCTCCTATTTTGCTTTAACGACTGTTCATTTAAAGATTAGCAAATTTGCTGCATCGTGTAAACCTGTGCGAAGTTAAAATAAGACGCCCTAAATCAACGATTCCGAAAAAAAACAAGCCGGTAGAGCAGCGTATTTGCCTCCTACGGGAACCTGGACAGAAATGCTATACCGCCAAAATTCCAGAATTTGGCTTTTATCTTCGTAAAAACCACTGCAAGAAAACGCTCCAGTACCGCCGAAATACCTGAATATGGCTTATATCTTCGTACAACCCATCGCCGGAAAACGCACCAGTACCGCGGAAATCCGCCAAACAGACTTATATCTTCGTACGCGACAGTCAAAGATGATAAAAGGACAACAAAAGAACTGCCCCTGGCATGGGTGACAAAAGAACCGCCCCTCTGTCACGAAAAAAAGGCGGGGCCGTACGGCCCCGCCTGAGTCATTTTATCGATTCCCCGAAATGTTTATTCCGGTCTCTTGTCCAGTTCGTCCAGGATAGCCGGGATAACCTTGAAGAGGTCGCCCACGATGCCGTAATCGGCAACTTCGAAGATGGGCGCGGTCTCGTTCTTGTTGATGGCCACGATCTGGCCGGATTCCTGCATGCCTGCCAGGTGCTGGATAGCGCCGGAGATACCGCAGGCGATGTACAGGGCCGGTTTAACGGTGGTACCGGTCTGGCCGACCTGGTAGCTGTGGTCGATCCAGCCGTTGTCTACGCAGGCACGGGAAGCAGCGATGGTGCCGCCCAGCTTGTCAGCCAGCTTCTTCAGAAGCTCGAAGCCTTCGGGACCGCCTACGCCGTTGCCGCCGGCTACGATAACCTTGGCATCGGTCAGGGATACGGTTTCGCCGACAGCCTTTACAACATCCAGAACCTTGGTGCGGATGTCGCCGTCTGCGAAGGTGGCAGCCAGCTCGATCTTCTCGGCCTTGCCGTCTTCCCTGTACTCAGCCTTGGCCATAACGCCGGGACGTACCGTAGACATCTGCGGTCTGTCGTTCGGGCAGAGGATGGTAGCCATCAGGTTGCCACCGAAGGTGGGACGGGTCTGCATCAGCTGCATATGCTCTTTGTCGATCTCCAGCTTGGTGCAGTCGGCGGTAAGACCGGTGTTCAGGCGAACCGCAAGAGCGGGTGCCAGGTCACGGCCCAGATAGGTAGCGCCGATAAGCAGTACTTCGGGTTTGTATTTCTCAACGGCTTCGTAAATAACCTTGCTGTAGGCGTCGGTGGTGTAGATTTCCAACTCGTCCGCATCCGCGAAATAAACCTTGTCCGCGCCGTAGTGGCCCAGCTCGTCGGCGATGGCGGAAACGTTCTTGCCCAGAACAACCGCGGCCAGCTCGCAGCCCAGGTCATCGGCCAGCTTGCGGCCTTCGCCAAGAAGCTCGATGGCTACGTTCTGCAGCTTGCCTTCACGCTGCTCGGCCACAACCCATACGCCGTGGTACTGGGTGATGTCCACGCCTTCTTTTTTGGTCTCTTCCTTGGAAATGGCGCCTACGGGACATACGTCGATACAGGTGCCGCAGGCGGTACAGGCTTCGCCGATTTCGGCTTTGCCGTCCACCATGGTAATGGCATTAAAGGGGCAGTTCTGCAGACACAGAGAACAGCCGACACATTTATCTTTATCAATAACAATTGCCATTTATCTCGTCCTCCTTAAATCACGTGCTTCTCGGTAAGGGATTTTACCACATAAGCAGCCATTTCGTTGATGGTTCCGGAAAGCATTTCTCCCTTGCCCTTGGGCGGCGGAGTGAAGGATGTCAGAACCTGGGTGGCGGAAGCGGCAAGACCGCAGTCTTCCGGCGCCATGCCGACATCGTTGTGATCCAGAATGGTCAGAGGCTTGTCATAGGCATCCAGGATGCCCTTAACGGTCATGTATCTGGGCTCGTTGAGTTCCTTAACGGCGGTCAGCAGGCAGGGAAGCTTTACTTCGATAACCTGGTAGCCGTCCTCGAGCTGACGCTGCACGATGAGGGTTTTCTCATCCTTGAACTCGATCTTCTGTACGTAGGTAACGCAGGGGATGCCCAGTCTTGCGGCCAGCTGGGGACCTACCTGAGCGGTGTCGCCGTCGATGGCCTGACGTCCACAGAAGATAAGGTCGGCGCCGCCGATGTGGTTAACGCCTACAGCCAGGGTCTTGGAGGTGGCACGGGTATCAGCGCCGGCAAATGCGCGGCTGGAGAGGATGTAGCCCTCATCGGCGCCCATGGCCATGCACTCACGAATCATAATGCCTGCCTGGGCGGGGCCCATGGTCAGGATGGTAACCTTGGTGTCGGGATGCTCGTCCTTAATCTGCAGGGCAGCCTCAAGACCGTTGGCATCATCGGGATTTAAGATAGAAGGAACACCGTCACGGATCAGGGTGCCGTGCTTGTGGTCGATCTTTACATCATTGGTATCGGGTACCTGTTTTGCACATACAATTATTCTCATAAACACGCCTCCTGATTATTTAAGTAAATTGCCGCTGATAACCAGCTGCTGTACCTGGGAGGTACCTTCATAGATGGTGAAGGTACGGCAGTCACGGTAGAAACGCTCTACCTTGTAATCCTTGGTGTAACCATATCCGCCGTGGATCTGTACGGCCTTGCCGGCGATCTCGTTGCAGGATTCGGAAGCGAAATATTTGGCCATGGAGCAGTATACGCCTGCGTCCTTGGTGTTCTCATCTTTCTTCTGGGCAGCTGCGTAGGTCAGCTCCTTGGCAGCGGAAAGCTTGGTCTGCATATCCGCCAGCATGAAGGCGATGGCCTGGAATTTGGCGATGGGGCGGCCGAACTGCTTACGCTCCTTGGCGTATTTCACAGCCTCGTCCACGCAGCCCTGGGCTACGCCGATGGACTGGGCAGCAACACCAAGACGTCCGCCGTCCAGGGTCTTCATGGCGTTGATGAAGCCTTTGTTTCTCTCGCCGAGCAGGCAGTCCTTCGGAACGCGTACGTCCTCGAGGATAACGTCTGTGGTTGCGCAGCCGATAAGACCCATCTTCTTCTCCGCCTTACCGAAGGATACGCCGGGCAGGGTCAGGTCAACGATGAAGGCGCTGATACCGCGGTTGCCCTTGGTGATATCGGTCTTGGCGAAAACGATACAGTAATCGGAAAGGGGAGCCATGGTGATGAAGGACTTACGGCCGTTTAAGACGAAGCAGTCTTCCTCTTCCACAGCGATGGTGGTGGAGCCTGCGGCATCGGAACCGGCGCCGGGCTCGGTCAGACCGAAGGCCATGCGCTTCTTGCCGGAAGCAATGTCGGGGATGTATTTCATTTTCTGTTCTTCCGTACCGGAGTTCAGAAGCGGGCCGCTTCCCAGAGAGTTATGCGCATTCGCATAAACGCTGGCGATGGGGCTGACGCGGCAGAACTCTTCCAGCATGATGACATAGGCCAGATTGTCGCCGCCCTGACCGCCGTACTCTACAGGAATCTTGGTGCCGAAGAAGCCACACTTGGCCATCTTGTCCAGAATGTCCTGGGGGAAAACACCGGTCTCTTCAACTTCGTCAAGGATTTCTTTGGTAAATTCTTTTTCTGCGAAATCACGACAAAGTTTTCTGATTAATTCATGTTTTTCGTCAAAAATCATTCCACATACCTCCATTGGGCATTTACTATGCAGTCCAGTTGTGCACTCTTACAAATATAGCATATCGGCGGTTTTCAATCAAGACATTACCCGGCGGAGAATAAAAAAAAGTCCGCTTGCGAAGGCGGACTTTTTATCATTTCATATCATCAGGGAAATCAAAGGTATTCTTCGCTTTCTTCGTAGCCGATATGCTTCTCGGTTCCGTTCTCCAGATTCGGATTCTTCTGGATAAGCTGCATGATCTTCTCTGCGATGATGAACTGGAACATGCAGTCATAATCGTCGAAGTCGATGTCCACCTGCTCCGTGATCCGGTTGATCCGGTATTTCAGCGTATTGTAATGCAGGTGCAGGTCATTGGCCGCGCTGGTGATATCCTGGCGGTGATGGATGAAGGTAAAGAGGGTTTCCACCAGGTTGCTGCCCTTTTTGCGGTCAATGTCCATCAGGGTAAGCAGGGCCTTGGGGAAAAGCTCCTCCAGGTAGCAGTAGTCCTGGAAATGCAGGAACAGGTGCTCCATCTTCAGCTGGTCATAATCCACGAACAGGGTTTTCATATTGAAAATCTTGTGCATGTCCAGGCTGGCGATGGCCTGGCGGCAGTACCGTTTGAAGTTTACATAAGATTCAAAGGGCAGGGATACGCCCGCCACCAGCTGGTTGGACTCCAGGAAGGAGATGAAGGTATCCAGCTGGGAATTCAGCACATCCACGTTGATGACGCAGACCACCAGGTTGTTGTAGAAGGTGATCACCGGCGTATTGAAAATCTGCTTCAGCTGGCGCTTCAGGAAATGCAGCTTGTCAATGGTGGTCAGATAGGTATCGTATTTGATGGCGATGGCCTTCATGGGCGTATCGCTTTCCATATGATACAGGGAAACACGCTGCTGGATGGCATCCGGCGCCACGATGCGGCCCTCCAGCATAGCCGTCAGGAAATCCTCGATCTGGATGCGGGAAAGGGGCAGTCTCGGCAGGGAATCGCCCAGGGCGATGGCCAGGAAGCCGGCCAGGATGATCAGGTAGTTCTTTTCGATGAAAGTGATGGGGTGGTTGTATTCAAACAGCTTCAGATAGCCCAGAAGCTGTCCGCCCCGGGATACCCTGGCGGAAACGATGGAGGAATCCACGAAATTCTTCTCCTCGTGGTCCAGCCGCACCAGATCCGGAAAATCCTCGTCGGAATACTGATAGGTTTCGGTAATCAGCTCATTTAAGAACTCGTTGGGCAGGTGCTTGTTCTTCAGGCAGAAGCTTAAGACGGAGTCGTCGATATCCTCGTAGGCGCCGGTGTAATACTGCAGGGAAAAGGCCGTATCCACGAAAACGATGGGGTTGTTCATGGAGCTGTAGCCGGCATCCAGGATCTTCTGGGGCCCTGCCTCCTGGTAACACAGCTGCATCAGCTGATAGGCGTAGTTGCTGATCTTGGCCTGCTCGTCGAACAGCCGCTGGATATCGATCTTCAGCTGCTGGAACAGATCCGGATCCTTGGTCAGGATCATATTCAGGTTGATGGCCTTCTGGCACTCCTCGGGAAGGGGTACGTCTTCCAGCACCAGCAGAGTCTTGTCGTCCAGGTTCTTGAACTGCTTCAGTTTGGAGGATTTCAGGGCATAAATGTACTCGGAAGAGAGCTGCTTGGGAATATAGTCCCAGAAATTAATGAGAACCCGCTCGGAATTGGGCGTAATGATTTTGGCACGGCCCGCAACCGTTTTACAGACACTGGAAAAATAAATACTCATATTATGAAAATCCTCCTCAAAACCACCGAAATAAGGATGATGGCATCGAACGATGTCTAAATATTATATAAAATTATCTCCAAAAATGCAATCCGATCTTTATAAAAAAATGCAAAATGCAGGTAAAAAAACGAGAAATGCCGGATGGATAGTTATGCTATAATACAACTGTAGACTTTAGGATGCAGGGAGACATGCCCTGCGGGCAAAATTTGCAGCATGTAAATGCAGAAAGGAAGTCACGGTATGAAGATTACGATCAGCGGAAAGAATATGACGGTCTCCGAAGAGCTTCGGACCATGGTTGTGAAAAAGCTGGGAAAGCTGGATAAGTATTTTTCGGCCAATACGGAAGCGATCGTCAGACTCAGCGTGGAGAAGGAACGGCAGAAGGTGGAAGTAACCATCCCGGTAAAAGGCAAAATAATCCGGTCCGAAGAGGTCAGCAATGATATGTACAATTCCATTGACCTGGCCCAGGAGAGTATTGAACGCCAGCTGCGCAAGTATAAAAAGAAAATTATCGACAGAAAACAGAATGCCGGCAATTTCCAGCCGGCCTATATCGAAGAGGATTACGGTGCGGACGAGGAGGAGAAAATCCAGATCGTACGGAACAAACGGTTTGACATCAAGCCCATGTACCCGGAGGATGCCTGCGTGGAAATGGAGCTTTTGGGTCACAGCTTCTATGTATTCATGAATGCGGAAACCGACCAGATCAATGTGGTCTACAAACGGAAAGGAAACACCTACGGGCTGATTGAGCCGGAGGATTAAACCGAGAAAGGCAGAAGATGTTATTGACAGCAGGGCGGCGCACTTATGTGCGCCGCCTTTACCATCCCGCGCATTCCTCCGGGCGGCAATTAAGGGCCCGGGAAAGCCGGTATACGGTATCAAAAGCTGCTTTGCGGATGTCTTTTTGTCCCTGTTCATACTGCTGGATCGTTCTTAAGGGTACCTGTGAAGCCGCAGCCAGTTCCTTCTGTGTCATCCCGGAATTTTCCCTTAAGGATTTCAGGCACAGCTGTCCGGCATAGGCAGAGAGCCGCCTTCTGCGATGAATTTCTTCCGAAGCATGGGCCGGGTCCAGCTCATGATATTTTTCATACATGGCGGCAATGGAGGAACAGGGAACTTCTGCGAAAAGTGTACGGAAGGTACAGCCGTATTTCCACTGGTACCAGGCAAGAATGAACCCGGTCCAGTAAGCCTCTGACCGGTCAAAATACGCCGTGGGCTCCGTATCCGGGACATGTCCGGTTACCCGGAAGATAATCTCACAGGCCAGTTCAATACCGGACATTCCGGCAACAAAGCGCGGATTCCCCTGTTCGAACTGGGCAGCAACGCCGGACTGGACGAACAGTCTGGTGAAAAGGTCATATTTCAGGCCGAGATTGTATATGGCGAAATGCATCATCTGGGCCAGAACATTCTGCGCATTGTCAATATATGATTCGTCGTATGCGGGGGTCGTCATTTGTAATCTCCTCATCCAGAATCCGCGGCATATAAAGCTCGCCTTTTGTCCAGCCGTCTCTGTCCATATGGAAATACCTGTCTCTTGCCAAAGAATCCCGCTTTTTTCGATACGGGTACCAGGTATCGGCATCCACAGGTTCATAGTCAATGAACTTCAGCCGCTGATAACTCTTTTTGCTTTTCAGTACAATCTGTTCCCCAAGCTTTCCGAGAAACATGGCTTCTTCCAGCTGAGAAAGAGAAATCGTTCCGTTCAGGAAGTCATTTGCGAAGGCAAAGTAGCTGTCATCTGCCCGATAACCGATAATCAAATCTGCTTCCTTATACGGAAGGGAAAACCGGGACAGAATATACTTTTTCGCTTCCCTGGCCAGCATGGAACCGGTCTGAAATCTGCGGTTTTCCAGAAGAATGGACAGCCAGTTCAAAATGGTATACTGCCCGTCGTTCAGCCTCAGTACCTGCAGGCCTTTTTCTTCCAGACAGTAGCAGTTTACAAATCCATCTCTGTGTTCTTCTACACTCCACTCTCTGGCAAGCCCCGGGTTTTCGGTACAGTAGAAACCGTTTCCGTAATCGTTATAGGGTTTGCTGCCTCCATAGAAGGGCTTTTCTATGATATGTTCCGAACCATGATACAAGGTAATCATAAGTAATATCACCTCTATAAATACTCCTGTAGGAGTATTTATAGATTAACATAAATAGTTAAAACTGTCAAAGAACTTATTTGAATCGGTGGATAAGGGTAAAATCTGCACATTTTTTGAAAAGTGTTCAAACATAAATTAGTAAATGATAATTCTCAAAGCCGTGAAAAGAACTATAATTTAATTGAGAACAAGGAATAACAAGGTCATATTTGATAAATTGAATGAGACGTTTGTATTTTTCAAACCACATTGCGCTAGGAGGTGTTCCCATTGAGAATATAACAGTGTGTATTAGTTCGTAACTTGAAAACTGAAAATGTGAATATAATATCATTAATGGAGGAATATTATGCGATTCTTAAAAAAAGCAACTGCAGTAGTTATCGTATGCATACTTACCATTATGAATATTTCAGTGTATGCACAAAGCAGTGACGAAAATAAACAAAATAATATATATCTCGAAAATCGAATTGAATATGTATCTATCGATGGTTTTGATTATAAATACGAGTATAAGTTAGATGGTGAAAGTAATCGTATGATAACGATTACAAACAATGACACAGGTCAGACAGACATACTGAAACTTGATAGAGAATCAGGAATCATTTTTTTAAACAATATAGCATGGGGAACGGTAGAGACGATATGGTGTGAGGATATTTCTTCTGACTCTTTTGCAGAAGGAAACACAAGAGGCTGGGAAAATCGAGGACATTTTTCGCACTATGTAACGTGGGCAATGGGAACCGCAGCAGCAGTGGTTGCAGGTGCAATTGCAATTGCAATAGGAAGTATAGGCAGTGCGGCAGTTATCGCGGCTATGGGAATAGGATCTTTGGGCGTTCTGGCTGCCTGTACTTCAGGAGGAACCGAAGATGATTATCTGTACTTCCGACAGTACGATGCATACAACTGGCAGTATAAATACACCTGGCGCTTTGTTGCAAATACCGGTGATTCATATGGATATTATGATTCTATGCTTCCTTTGAATCAGATGTGATTGCCATGGTCGGGAAAGTTTTTAATATCATCTATGTTGTCTTTGCTGCTTCTGTTATCACCCAGATGATTCTTTGCTTGATTATTGGGGAAATGGAAATAACCAGACAGATTATGTTTGTGGCAGCAAGAATAGAACTGCCCTTAGTAATAGCTATGGCCGTTATTAAAGCAATTGTCCTGGGTGTAAATAAAAAGAAATCTGAAAATGAAAATTCAGACTGATTGTCTGGGGGGGGCTTTAGGGTCCTCCCCTAAACTATTGGTAGTTGTTAGGGTTTGGTTTTAGGGGAAGTTGGAATACCCCTGTACATATTTGAACGTGGAGAATTAAAGCAGGTATGAATCTATTGAAATGACAACTAAATTAGTGTATTATAAATACAATTAATAATAACACATTGTTATGCAACCAAAATGAGGAATTCAATGGAAACAAAAGAAGAAACAAACAAAAAGAAAGCCATAGCAGAAGCCTTTCTTCAGCTTATCCAAAAGAAACCTCTGGAGAAGATTACCGTGAAAATGTTGATAGAGAATTGTTGTCTGTCACGTTCGGCATTCTATTATCATTTTCGGAGCATTTCGGGTGTGGCAGAATATATCATTCTGGAAAGCCTGGAAATAGCGTGCAGAAAATGTCGGAAGACGAATGACTTAAAAGAAATGATACAGTTTCTTCTGGAACCATTTGAGGAAAATCGCATTTTAATAAAAAAAATGGGTATGTCATTGGAAAACACGGAGTACTGGCGGTATATTATAAAACACATGTTTGAACTTAACAGTGTTATTTGGGAAGAGAACCCCGCAGCCCGATTGGGTACTAAGGATGAGCAGTTTATTTCTTCGATGTTCACATTCGGAGTATTGGGTTATATGCTTTATAATATTTTAAATAATGACCCCATTCAGCCAGAATATCTGGCGGAACAGATTGTTCAGTTCCACGATAAGTATCAGGAAAAATAGAAGATCTTTTTCGAGCTGCCTGGAAGACAGGCTATGTTAGAAAAAGCTTTTTTCACTGTTAACTATACGCAGTTT
The DNA here is from genome assembly GCA_902796005.1 of uncultured Lachnospiraceae bacterium. Taxonomy (GTDB): domain Bacteria; phylum Bacillota; class Clostridia; order Lachnospirales; family Lachnospiraceae; genus Alectryocaccobium. The sequence continues at coordinate 9,672 of CADBNF010000094.1, forward strand.
CAGATTTAAAGGAGGGATACTATGAAACGTAAATTGCCGCAAATCCTGTTATGTGCCCTTCTGATAGCCGTACTCAGCAGCTGCACAGGCGCAGGACAGAATACGGATTCAGCCGCGTCTGAATCGTCAGTGACGCCGGAAACGTCAGTGACTTCGGAAAGATCTGAAATGTCAGCGGTTTCGGAAACGTCAGAACCTTCTGTAGATGCAGCAGGTCCATATATGCAGTTTATAGAGCTGACCCCAGAACAGAAGGAAATAGCCCGGCTGACCTGCGACCAGGACAGATTTTTCAAATATACGGTAAATCCGGATTTTCACGATGTTGAAATTACCTATCGGGTTTATCACTACGGCGAATGCATTCACACCTACAGCATAACGGCAGATAAGGACAACTTAAGTGAACTGCGAAATACGATTTCAGTGTATGCCTATACAAGAGCCAATAACGTATATATAGGTACTGAGTGCGGGCCGGAAACCTTCGGCGGCGCCGAGGAGCTTCCGGAAGGGATTGAACAGCCCTTTGTTGAGAAAACCAGCTATCTGAAGGAGGTTGAACTTACACCCGGCGTTGAATCATCGTTTATGGTGATGAGCAATGATGCAGAGCAGGTACTGGATCCGGCTTATATCACGGATTCGGAAAAAGACATCTCCCGGTTTGATTTGTTTATCCGGTTCACGGTTATGCTTAAGAGCGAGGGTTGACAAGCAGACAAGGGCAATAAGTCCTTCCCTTTTTTAACAAACCCTAAAAGTAAGCCCTAAAAGCAGACCCTAAAATCAGGAGACCCTAAACAAGTTGGAATACCCATTTTTGCGCCAGTGGGTCTTAATTATTTCATATTCTTATATCTACAGAAAAAGTGACTGACCTCGGCACGCTTTTATTAACGTATTAATACGCCTTGACGAATATACCTGGAGGTTATATTCTGAAATAGAGAACATTTTCTGGATGGAGCATTTAAGAATGACAATATCAGAGAGAATCTTTGAGTTACTTCGGCAACGGAAGATGAGCCAGAAGGAATTTTCCGAAAGAACCGGCATCGCGCAGAGCAGTATCAGTGATTGGAAACGGAAGAAGACAAATCCGGTTTCGGAGAAAATCCTGATCATCTGTGAGGTGTTATCCGTCACGCCTTATGAGTTGCTTGGCGGAACGGAAGGTGAGGGACTGCGGAGCAATCCTTCAGAAGTTATGGTTATTTCCAAAGAATCGGAAATCGGCGGCCTGGTGATGGATTATCTGCGAATGGATAAATCCTTCCAGGGACGAATTCTTGGCTATGCAAAAGCGCTTCAGGAGACGCAGAAGAAGGAATGATTTTTGATCCTAAAATATACGTATAAACGATAAAAATTATATATACGTAAGAATGGCGCTGATACAGTTGACACCCTATAAAATAGGGTATAAAATATCTTTTGCAGAGGATGTAATATGATTCGAACGTTTATTGAAGTACCATTATTTACTCGGCGTTGGAAGGAACTTGGCTTAGATGACGGAGATTTATTGAAATTACAGATTCTTTTATTGAAGGATCCTGAGTCAGGTCCGGTTATGGAAGGAACTGGCGGAATTCGAAAAATCAGATTTCCACTTGAATATAAGGGAAAGAGTGGCAGCGTCAGAGTCTGCTATACGGATTTTGAAGAATATGCTGTAACATACCTGATTACTGCTTTCGCGAAAAAAGAACAGGAGAACCTTTCTATGGCTGAGAAAAGCATCCTGAAGAAACTAGTGAAATCATTGAAAGAAGAGACTGCTAAAAGGAGATAATTCGATGACTTCTTTATTTGATGACCTTTATGAAGGGCTGAATGAAGCTATTGATTTTGCAAAAAATAAAGGCCCTTCAAAGACCAGAACTTTTATTATTACTCCGGTTAAACTATACGATAAAAATGATATTAAACGAATCAGAAACAATGCCGGAATGACACAGACCGTATTGGCCAGTTATATGGGAGTTTCAAAAAAAACTGTAGAAGCCTGGGAGAGCGGCCGTACACATCCGACAGGGCCGGCGTGCAGACTTTTGGATATCCTTGATTCCGGCATGGAGGATGAACTGAAGTTTATCACTTCGGTATAAAAACTGGCGGATTTCATCAGGCGGCTCCGGGGGATTTTTTTGCCCTTTTTCAGGCAAATCGTGATACAATACAGGCGGGTAATCGTTGATGCACGTAAAAAGGAGAAGGAGAAGAATCATGTACACCTGTAAATACCCCCATCTGTTTTCACCGTTAAAAATAGGCAAGGTAACCTTCCGCAACCGTATCTTTGCGGCACCTACCGGACTGTTCTGGGCAGACCCGGCCCACCGGCCGCTGTACGAAACCAGGGCCTTCAATGAGCGCAAGGCCATGGGCGGCTGCGCCTCTGTCTGCGTGGGCGACGTCATGGTGGACGGCAAGCATGCCAACCACGGCCGTTTCGAGATGGCCATGGATGACCCGGAGCTGTACCCGGCACTGAACCGCCTGGCCATGGATATTTCCCGCCACGGCGCGGTGCCGACGATAGAAATGTTCCACGGCGGCGCGGCGGCAGCCGTATCCTACAATGACGGCTATGATATCTACGGCCCCCAGGATGAGGAAGTCACCGGTGCCCTGGGCCAGAGGGTGACCAAGGCCAAAGGCGCAACCCGGGAAATCATGGACCAGATTATCGAAAAGCACGTGAATGCGGCTAAAGTGGCGGTAAGCTGCGGCTTTGGGATGATTTTCCTGCATGCGGGCCACGGCTTCCTGCTGCACGAATTTCTTTCGCCGACCCTGAACCACCGCACCGACGAGTACGGCGGCTGCTTTGAGAACAATATCCGCTTCCCCATGGAGGTGGTAAAGGCCGTCCGCGAAGCGGTGGGCCCGGACGTACCCATCGAGATGCGGATTTCCGGCAGCGAGGTCTACGAAGGCGGCTACGACGTGTCCTACGGCTGCAAAATCGCGGAGGCCTTCGACGGTATCGTGGACATCATCCACGTATCCTGCGGCTCCCATGAGGACAGCCGGGTGTTCACCGTCACCCATCCCTCCATGTTCCTGGAGGATGCCTGCAACGTGAAATATGCGGCGGAAATCAAAAAGCATGTAAAGAAATCCTACGTGGCCACCGTCGGCGCGTTATCGGATCCTGCGGTTCTGGAGGAAATCATTGCCTCCGGCCAGGCGGACATCGTGGAGCTGGGCCGGGGCCTTATCTGTGACCCGGAGCTTCCGAATAAAGCCAGACAGGGCAGGGACAAAGAGATCCTGAAATGCTGCCGCTGCCTGACCTGCTTCTCCAGCCTTATCGGCCACGGCCAGATAGCCTGTGCCCTGAATCCGGAAATCGTGGATGCCCACGAACGGAAATTCGAGCGCACCGCGCCGAAGAAGAAGAAAGTCCTGGTGGCCGGCGGCGGTGTCGGCGGCATGGAGGCGGCGAAAATCTGCGCGAAGCGCGGCCACGACGTCATCCTCTGCGAGAAGAGCGATGCCCTGGGCGGCATCATGCGCTGCGAGGAAAATGTGCCCTTCAAGAAGCACATTAAGGAATATCTGGAGCAGCAGGCCATGTATGTGAAC
>CADBNF010000095.1 GCA_902796005.1 uncultured Lachnospiraceae bacterium
CGGACCTACCGGCGTATTCAACTCCATGCTTTCCTGGGACAACAGCCGTTTCATGGACGGTATTGCCCTGAACATGAAGATTCATCCCTCTGCCCTTGCCAGGGAAGGCGGCATCGCCAAGCTTCGTGACATGACCAAGGCTTACTTCGATCAGGGCGGCGTTGAGGTTCAGTACAACGTTGTGGATGCGAAGACCCTTCGTGATGCACAGGCCAATCCGGACAATTACCACAACCTGGTAGTCCGTATCGCCGGTTTCTCCGCATACTTTGTGGATATGACCGACACCATGCAGGAAGATATCATCAGACGTGCGGAGCACTCTGTCTGATTTCTGCAGAAAATACTTTTCTCACCGGGAGGCTGCTTTTGGCAGCCTCCCCTTTTTTATTTGCAAATATCAGGAAAGATTATCATTTTTAACTTGACGCCTTTGTGTAAATAGGATAAAATAATTGCAGGAAAAATCGTTTCTTTTAGTAAAATACACAGGAAAAGGAGAGAGCTATTATGTATGAATTCAGGCCGGTTACGGAGAGAGTACAGAGACTCCGTGACAAAACCCGTGACAGGATGATGATCGCGGATGCGGTAAAGCCCAGGCTGAAACAGGAAGCCGTGGCCATGTACAAGAACTTCCCGCCCATTATGGCAAAGCCCATGGAGACCCTGTATCTGATTGGCCGCATGCCCATCCATCTGGAAGAGGATGAGTATTTTGTCGGCGATATGGGCAATGTACACTGGGGCGCGGCCAGCGGCGAAGGCTGGCTGCGCGCGGACATCGAAAATACCTGGCCCATCGGTGAAGACGGACTGCACCATGCGCCGGATGACGATCCCGATTATTCCCATCAGAAGCTGGCTATTTCCCCCGAAGACCTGAAGGAGCTTCGTGCGATTATGGCGGAAGCCATGCACACCTTCCACAACATCCGGCCCCTGACCTATTATCCCCAGGGCATCGAAGAGATGACACAGCTTCAGCTGGAGACCTATGGCCGTCCCGGCGGCTGGGCCGTTCTGCTTCCTCCCGGACACCTGACCCCCGGCCACCAGCACATTATCCACAAGGGCTACGGCGCCATCCGCAAGCAGGCCCAGGACTGGCTGGACGAGCATAAGGGCAACATCATGGGCGACGAGGTAGGCAAATACCTGTTCTACCATGCGGCAACCGCAGCCTGCGACGGCGCGATGCTGCTCACCCGCCGTTATGCGGATCTGTGCAGGGAAAAGGCTGCCGAGGCCAAAACCCCCGAGAAGAAGGCCGAATACGAAAAGATGGCGGAAGGCCTGGACTGGATCGTTGAGAATCCCGCCCGTACCTTCTGGGAGGCTGTCCAGCAGTATCTGCTGTACCACATCTTCCTCCGCCTTGACAACAGCCCGGGCGTTACCTCCATGGGCCGTTTTGACTACCGTGTATGGCCCTACCTGAAGAAAGAACTGGACGAAGGCACCATGACCCTGGAATATGCCCAGGAGCTGGTGGACGGCATGCTGCTGAAGCTGAACCTGATGTACGGCGGCAACTTCGGCGAGACCGCCAAGACCGTTGGTATCGGCAATGCCTACCAGCATACCACCATCGGCGGCGTGGTTCCGGAGACCGGAGAGGATGCCTCCAACCCGGTAACCTATATGGTGCTGGAGGGTATCGCAAGACTGCAGCTGCATGAGCCCACCGTTTCCATCCGTATCAACAAGAATACGCCGGACAAGCTGTGGGAGTGCGCACTGGAGACCTCCAGAAGAGTCGGCGGCCTGCCCCTGATCCAGAATGACGAGGTTATCGTTCCTTCTATCGTCCGTGAGCTGGGCTTCGAGCTGGAGGATGCCCGTGACTTTGCCTTCATCGGCTGTCAGGAAATCACCGGTTCCGGCAACGACTATCCGTCACCCAACGGTATCCCCATGGGCCATAACGGCATCTGGTGGTCCGCAACCCTGGTGGCAGCCATCAACAACGGCATCAATCCCAGGGTACCCCAGGCCCAGGCACCGGAAGAGTACCGCTCCGGCTACCTGTATGAGATGGAGACTTACGAGGACGTGAAACGCGCCTTCGAGAAGCTGTCCTACTGGATGCTCAGATGGTCCTCCTCCATGAACAACTACGCCGAGCATGAGCAGTACAGGCTCTTCCCCTACCCGAACCTTTCCATCTCCACCGTCGGCTGCATGGAGCAGGGCAAGGACGTGTCCGAGGGCGGCGCGAAATACAATTCCTACGGCGGCACCGCTACCGGTCTTGCTACGGTCGGCGATTCCCTGACCGCCATCAAATGGGCAGTCTACGACAAGAAGATCTGCACCGGCAAGGAGCTGCTTGACGCTGTCCTGGCCAACTGGGAAGGCACCGAAAACGAAGCCCTCCGCCAGCGTATCATCCATGAGTGCCCGCACTACGGCAACGGCGACGCTTATGCGGACGAAGAGATGAAATATGTCTTCGACTGGTACTACAACTGCACCAGAGGCTTCACCACCAAATTCTGTAAGGTTTACAAATGCGGCATGTTCGGCGGCGCCGACCATGTTCCCCAGGGTGCCACGACCTGGGCTACTCCGGACGGACGTAAAGCCGGCGAACCCATCGCCGATGCAACCTCTCCCGTACAGGGCAGGGATGTGAACGGCCCCACCGGCGTGTTCAACTCCATGCTTTCCTGGGACAACAGCCGTTTCATGGACGGTATTGCCCTGAACATGAAGATCCATCCCTCTTCACTGGCCAGGGAAGGCGGCATCGAGAAGCTGCGCGACATGACCAAGGCCTACTTTGACCAGGGCGGTGTGGAAGTCCAGTACAATGTAGTGGACGCCAAGACCCTGCGGGCAGCCCAGGCCAATCCGGATGACTACCACAACCTGGTTGTCCGTATTGCCGGCTTCTCCGCATATTTCGTGGATATGAGCGAAACCATGCAGGAAGACATCATCAGCAGAGCGGAGCATACCGTATAATTGCTGTAAATAAAAAACGACCCCGGCGAAGGAGTTTTCCCTCGCCGGGGTATTTTTCGTTACTGCACTTTTTTAATCTGTATGGCCATGTAGGGCTTTCCGGGAAGGGTAATCCGGAATTTCCCCTGATGGATGCCCGCGTCGGTCCGGGTCATGTTCCAGGTATCAAGGATATACACCTGGTACCGGCTGTCCTCGTCGAAGAAGAACTCCCGCCAGGAGGGCCGCATGAAGCTGTAGTAGTACAGCCGGTAATTCTTCGATCCGGTCATCTCGTCGAGCATATCGTCCGGCACCGCGCAGACCTCGTCCCAGCCGCTGCCCGCAGACAGCTTCAGGCCCGGTCCCGGGGTTTCCTTTAAGATATCCAGAAGGAAGCCGAACCGCTTCCAGCTTTCCCCTTTCAGCTTTCCGCCGTGGGACCACCAGAGAATATCGTCGTCGGACAGGTAGGTTTCCCCGTGACCGGGATAGCCGCCCCGCAAAGCCCCTTCCCAGAAGCGGCGCAGCATTTCCTCGCCGGAAATATTGCCCCAGCCGTGCTGGATATTGCCCTCGTAGGCGATTTCGTCCAGGACCACGGGCTTGCCGTAGCGTTCCCGCCATTCATTGGTATACTCCGCGGTTTTGTAGATATCCTGGCGCTGGATGCTGCAGTGGGTGATCCAGGGCCGGGTATGGTCATAGAAGGGCATGCAGTTGTGGATGGACCGTAGATGGTTGTAGGGGTCCTTTTCGCAGACAATCTTTGCGTAGCGCTCCCAGTCGGCGGTTGTTTTGTCCGGGAAAAGGTCGTATTCATTGGCGAAGGCCCACCAGACGTTGTGGAAGGCGGAAAAACGGGCAATCACGTACTTCCAGTAGAGGTCGTCCTGCTCAGGCGTCATATGGGAGAAGCCCCAGCGGTCATAGGGATGCATGACGATGATGTCCGCTTCGATGCCCATCTCTCCCAGACGGCGGATGCAGTTTTCAATATGCCGGAAATGCGCCGGATTGAACCGGGTCAGGTCAAAATTGTTTCCCTCGGGATGCAGGGTATACTGCTGGAAATTCTCCGTTGTGAGCACGGAGGAATCCATGGGCGTACCCTCGTAGGGGTAGGAGCGGGGCTCCCCAAGGTTGTAGACGTAATGCTTGGGGAAGATGCAGAAGCGGATCTTGTTGAAGGCGCTTTCCGCCAGAGAGGCGAAGGTTTCCTCGATAAGCTCGTCGGTCTGCAGCTCCCACACATAGCAGGTGGTGCCGATGGGGTAGAAGGGCGTACCGTCTTCATAGGCGAAATGATACCGGTTCGCCACCCGCACCGGGCCGTGATTGCCTTCCCGGGCTTTTGTGACGGTAAATTCTCCCGAAACCGGTTCATCGGAAAAGCTTCCGCTTACGGTAAAACGGTAGGTGCCGGTGAAGGAAGGCATGAAGCGCACCCGGTAGATGCCTTCGCCGTCGTAAAAACCGTCCACGGTTTTTGCTTCGCATTTATGGGAGAAGACAGCGGAAACCGTGTAATCCGTGAAGGGGTTGCCCGCGGTTTTTCCGGGCAGGGCAAGCTCAAACACACCCCATTTTTCACAGGCTTCCGGACAGGAATAACTGGTCATGGCAAATCTCCTTTATCGCTGCCGCAGCGGCATTTTTATCTTAGCTACAGCTTATCGTTTTTAATACTCGGATGCAACAGAAAATTCATAGAATGTTCATTTCCCATCTGCACCCGGATAAGGTATACTGTAAAAGAAGAAATAAAGCAGAGAATATAATTTAAATGAGGCATAAAGATGAATGAAAAGATGAAAATACCCCGTTATGAAAGCTCCCTGCGGCACAATATTCTGAAAATGCCTGAAGCGGTTTACGAGGCCAGCGGCATTGTTATCAACGGCAGGCGGATCAAATCTCTGGTCTTCACCACGGACCTGGCCATCATCCGCAACTGCGACGCGGATGCCGTATTTGCGGTCTATCCCTTTACCCCGCAGCAGGTGATCACGGACGCCATCATCAAAGCCGCCTATATTCCCGTGTTCTGCGGCGTCGGCGGCGGGACCACCCGGGGCATCCGGACCATCAACCTGGCCAAGGATGCGGAAAACCAGGGCGCCATGGGCGTGGTCCTGAATGCGCCGGTCTCCAATCTGAACGTACGGATTGTGGCAGCCGCGGTGGATATTCCCGTGGTGGTTACCGTGGTTTCCGATACGACGGACGTGGAGGAGCGGATAGCCTCCGGCGCGGATATCCTGAATGTGGCAGCCGCTGCGGATACGCCGCGGATTGTCTCCCTCATCCGGGAAAAGCTGCCGGATATCCCGATTATCGCCTCCGGCGGAAATACAAACGACAAGATCCGCAAAACCATAGCCGCGGGGGCAAATGCCATAACCTACACCCCGCCCACCACCCGAGAGCTGTTTAAAAAGATGATGGCCAAATACCGGGAACAGTAGGGAGAAAAAGAGAAGAAGAAAATCAGAAAATAGTCGTTGACAAAAGCATTCGGTTGTTGTAATATCTTTTTTGCTGAAAAAAGCACGTGCGTTTAGCTCAGCTGGATAGAGCGTTTGGCTACGGACCAAAAGGCCGGGGGTTCGAATCCTCTAACG
>CADBNF010000096.1 GCA_902796005.1 uncultured Lachnospiraceae bacterium
CCGGCCTTCGCCGCTTCCTCCACAGCAACGCTGACGGCCACGGTCATGCCCACCATGGGGTTATTGCCTGCACCGATAAGGCCCATCATTTCCACATGGGCGGGTACGGAAGAGCTTCCGGCAAACTGGGCATCGGAATGCATTCTTCCCAGGGTATCGGTCATACCGTAGGAAGCCGGGCCTGCTGCCATGTTATCCGGATGCAGGGTTCTTCCGGTACCGCCGCCTGAAGCCACGGAGAAATACTTCTTCCCGGCCAGGACACGCTCCTTCTTGTAGGTACCTGCCACCGGATGCTGGAAACGGGTGGGATTGGTGGAATTGCCGGTGATGGACACGTCCACATTTTCCTTCCACATGATGGCCACGCCCTCCTGCACGTCATTGGCGCCGTAGCAGTTGACCTTCGCTCTCGGGCTGTCCGGGTTCTTCGAATAACATTTCCGGAAAACTTCCTTCAGCTCGCCGGTGAAATAATCATATTCCGTCTCCACATAGGTGAAGCCGTTGATACGGGAAATAATCTGGGCGGCGTCCTTGCCCAGGCCGTTTAAGATAACCCTTAAGGGTTTTTTACGCACCCGGTTGGCTTTTTCCGCGATACCGATGGCGCCCTCCGCTGCGGCAAAGGATTCATGTCCGGCCAGGAAGGCAAAGCATTCCGTATCTTCCTCCAGAAGCATTTTCCCGAGGTTGCCGTGGCCCAAGCCGACTTTTCTTCTGTCCGCCACGGAGCCGGGAATACAGAAGGCCTGCAGGCCCTCGCCTATGGCCGCTGCCGCGTCTGCTGCCCGGCGGCAGTTCTTCTTGATGGCGATGGCCGCGCCTACCGTGTAAGCCCACTTGGCGTTTTCAAAGCAGATGGGCTGAATGTTCTCCACCATATGGTAGACGTCCAGGCCGGCAGCTTTCGTTACTTCCGCCGCGCCTTCGATGGAATCAATGCCGTACTGTGCCAGAACGGCAAGAATCTGTTTTTCTCTTCTCTCGTAGGATTCAAATAATGCCATACTACCGCCTCCTTACTGCTTTCTGGGGTCTACGAGCTTCGCGGCTTCGTCCACCCGGCCGTACTGGCCCCTTGCTTTTTCGAGAGCGGTATTGGCATCATCGCCGCCTTTGATGAATTCCATCATTTTCCCGAAATTGATAAATTTATAGCCGATGATTTCGTCGTCCTCATCCAGCGCAATGTCCGTCACATAGCCTTCGGTCATCTCCAGATACCGCGGGCCCTTGGCCAGGGTGCCGTACATGGTGCCCACCTGGGATCTTAAACCCTTGCCCAGATCCTCAAGGCCGGCGCCGACAGGCAGGCCTTCCTCGGAAAAGGCACTCTGGGAACGTCCGTAGACGATCTGCAGGAACAGCTCCCGCATGGCGGTATTGATGGCGTCGCAGACCAGATCGGTATTGAGGGCTTCCATCACCGTAAGGCCCGGCAGGATTTCCGAGGCCATGGCCGCGGAATGGGTCATACCGGAACAGCCTATGGTTTCCACCAGGGCCTCCTGGATAATCCCGTCCTTGACGTTCAAGGTCAGCTTGCAGGTGCCCTGCTGAGGCGCGCACCAGCCGATGCCGTGGGTCAGGCCGGAAATATCCTTTACTTCCTTCACCTGCACCCATTTGGCCTGCTCCGGTACCGGAGCCGCGCCGTGATGGACGCCCTGATGTACCGGGCACATCAGTTCCACTTCTTTGGAATAAATCATCTTGATTCTCCTTTAATTCTTACATTTCTTTATGTAAACCGGACCTTACAGTTCGGTTACCATGCCGGCATACATCTGCTCCACACCGTCTCCCAGCTCCTCATGCAGGATTTCGAAAGCGCGCTGTCCGGTGCAGTGACCGGTAATAATGCGGTCTACACCGCAGCCAGAAAGCCGTCCGGCCAGGGCGCGCACCTCTTCCTCCGTATTGCGGAACAGGTGCATGCCCCCCAGGTACATGTATATCCTCTTTTCCGGAAAGACGTCGTTAATCTCCCGGATGATATTGTCCACCCCGCCGTGGGAACAGCTGTTGAAGACCACCAGGCCCTTCTCCGTGTCGAACACCAGGCTCTGCTCATGGGCAAAATCATCCGGCACCAGATCCGGCCCGTTTTTGACGAGGAGGCCTTCCTTTTCCCCGATTCTGTCCAGATGCTCTGTTTTGTGGGGAATCAGGTATACCCCTTCCCTTAAATGATAGTCCCCGCTGACGTAGGCAAGCCGGTTCCTGTATTTGTGCAGGAAGCCCGGGGCGATGCCGATATACCGCAGGCCCCGCTCATCTTCGCCGTAGCAGTTCTCCTTCGAACCGGCCCGCAGATAGACCAGCGCACTGTCATTGATGTCCAGGAAGGCGGAAAGGCCGTCCGCATGGTCGTAATGGGCATGGGAAAGGACCGCAAGGTCCACCTCTGCCAGGTCAATCCCGCAGACCTTTGCATTTTCCAGGATTTTGCCGGAAGCGCCGGCATCCAGGAGGATTCGGCAGCCGTTGTATTCGATATAGTACGACAGCCCCCATTCCCCGGCGCATTCGCCGTTGGCTATATTGTCAATCAGTACCGTGATTCTCATTTCGCCGGACTTCCTTTCCGAATCAGATATTGCGCTGCCCGCAGACTTCAGGCACGGCTTCTGCTTAAGGTCATGAAGATCATGGGCTTATCCACCTTTGTGAATACCAGGGGCAGGTGGAAATAACCTTTCCGCATGGGAAATACCGTGGATTCCGTGCAGAGAACCGGCTCCTCTTCCCCTTCCGCGCCAAGGGAGAAGCTCAGCTCTCCGTGAAGGTCGGTCATGTTGTCGGGATCCAGGCTGAAGAAGGCCAGCATCTCGTCGAAATCCTCATGGGCGTGGGGATGCCTTAAGCCGTCATCCCTTCTGGGGCCCATATTGTGGGGTTTGCCCACAGTCTGCCAGCCCAGTATCATGGGGAAGCCGGCCACGTGTTCATCCACCAGGGTTCCGACACCGCCGGAATCCTCCGGAATGTCAGAAGCATAATGATAGGGATCCCGGATGGAGAAATTCAGGACATTGACCTTATCAAAATAGGGTGCCCGGAACTGGATCCAGGGACCTTCTCCCTGTACGGCATTTTCATCGGTGATCTCCGCCTTGAATTCCTTATTGAAGGCGACCGCCAGATACAGGAAGGGCCGGTCCACCCGTCTTACCAGAGGTGAAAAATGCGGCGTCCCCGCCGGGATGGATATACAGGAGGGGAGGTCAATACGGTGCCGCACGCCTTCGGTGCCCAGGGTGACCTCCAGTTCGCCCCCCAGCTCCAGCTGGTTGCCGGCATCCTGAGAAAGGAACAGAATGACTTCATCGTAGTCATGGACGTGAAGTCTGTCCGTCTCCTCCGGAATTACGCCGGTTTCATCCACCAGGCCGTAGCGGAGGGACATGCTTTCCCAGTTCAGGAAGCTGCCGTCCATCTCGGCGCAGAAGCGTAAGTTTCCTTTTCGTTCCTTCATCGGAACCTTTTTTGCAAATTCATCATACTTTCCCATTCCTGAAACCTCCTTTTTATTTTACAATGTACTTCTGCCCGGGTTAATCCCAGGGATTTTCCGTGGGGTAAGTCAGGCTCTTCGGCTGGTTATAGGCGATATCCTTAACACCGAGATACCTGAACACCTCGAACAATGCTTTTCCGTAATGACCGAAGGCCACCGCGCCGTGATGGGGGAAATGCTTTTCAATGAGCACGTGACGGTAGAAACGGCCCATTTCCTTTATGGCAAATACGCCGATGCCGCCGAAGGAACCGGTGGCCACCGGAAGCACCTCTCCCTGGGCGATGTAGGAGCGCAGCTGTCCTTCGCTGTCACACTGGAGACGGTAGAAGGTAATGTCCGAAGGCGCGATGTCGCCTTCCAGGGTGCCCCTGGTGAAGTCCGGTTCGCTGCCTTCCGGCTCCAGAAGCCGGTGCTGGATGAGCTGGTATTTCACTGCCCGGTCCGCGCACATCTTGCAGCTGGGCGTATTTCCGCAGTGGAAGCCCATGAAGGTATCCGTAAGGGTGTAGTCAAATTTTCCTTTTATTTCCTTCTCCCACAGGGCTGCCGGAACGGAATTGTTGATATCAAGCAGCGTTACCGCATCCGCGCTGACGCAGGCACCGATGTATTCGCTTAAAGCGCCGTAGATATCCACCTCGCAGGAAACGGGGATGCCTCTGGAAGCCAGTCTGGAATTCACGAAGCAGGGCTCGAAGCCGAACTCGCTGGGGAAGGCCGGCCAGCATTTGTCCGCGAAGGCCACGTATTTGCGGGCGCCCCTGTGATTTTCCGCCCAGTCAAGCAGGGTCAGTTCAAACTGCGCCATGCGGGGAAGCAGGGCCGGATAATTGTTGCCGGTCTCTCCCAGCTCTTCCGCCATGTCCTTGCAGACTTCCTCAATACGGGGGTCATTCGCGTGCTCCCGGTAGCTGACGAGAAGGTCCAGCTCACTGTTTTCCTCAATCTCTATGCCCAGCTCATACAGACCCTTAATCGGCGCATTGCAGGCGAAGAAATCCTGGGGTCTGGGACCGAAGGTAATGATCTTCAGGTTCTTTATACCGATGACCGCACTGGCCACAGGTACAAAATCCGCGATCATTTTCGCGATATCCTCCGCCGTTCCCACGGGATAAGAGGGAATGTAGGCCGGAATATGCCGCATGCCCAGGTTGTAGGAGCAGTTCAGCATGCCGCAGTAGGCATCGCCCCTGCCGTTAATCAGGTCGCCGTCGCCCTCCGCCGCAGCCACGAACATAACCGGTCCGTGGAAATACTTCGCAAGAAGGGTTTCCGGTGTTTCGGGCCCGAAATTGCCCAGGAAGACCACCAGGGCGTTGCAGCCGGCTTTTCTCACATCCTCCGCCGCCGCAAACATATCCTTTTCATTTTCCACGGTCACCGGGCATTCGTAGATACCGCCGCCGCAGGCCTTTGCCACGGCCTCTCTTCTGGCGATGGACAGCCCGATGGGGAAACAGTCCCTGGATACGGCAACCAGACCCAGCTTCACTTCAGGAATATTCTGCATCATGTTACGCCTCCTAAATGCATTATTCTTTATTTCATGCTTTCCGTACAGGGCAAATCTTAACTGTTCAGTTTCGGAAAGACGTGTTTCAGTGCGGGATAGAGTTCTTTGTATTTCGCATACTGCTTTTCATACCGTTGGGCAAGCGCCGGATCCGGATCCTCCCGGCCCACGGCGCCGGTAAGGGCTGCGGCACAGTCCTTCAGGCTTTCGTATTCCCCGCAGCCGGTCATGGCCAGCATCGCCGCGCCGTAGCCCGGCCCCTCCTCCGTCTTCGGAAGATACAGGGGGATATTCAGGATATTTGCCAGAATCTTCCGCCAGAGGGGACTTCTGGCGCCGCCTCCGCAAAGAAAGCTGCCTTCTATGGGGATATGGAGGCTTCTGGCCACCTCCAGGCTGTCCCGGATGGCAAAGCCCACGCCCTCGAAGACGGCCTGCACCATATCCGCTCTGGAGGTGTCCAGGGACAGGCCGGCAAATACGCCCCGGGCCCGGGTATCGTTTACCGGACTTCGTTCTCCCATCAGATAAGGGAGGAAAAGCACCGGATTGCAGCCCAGGCGTTCCGGCAGGATGGCTTCCTGCTCTCCGGCATAATCATCCGTCTTCAGGATATCGCCGCAGAACCACTGGTTGCAGGCAGCGGCCGAAAGCACAACCCCCATCAAATGCCAGTATCCGTCCGCATGACAGAAGGCATGGAGGGCATTGTGCGGGTCCACGGCAAAGCTTTCCGAGGAAATGAATACCGTCCCCGAAGTGCCCAGTGAAATGTTCACCATTCCCTCGCCCAGGGTGCCCGTGCCGATGGCGGCGGCTGCATTGTCGCCTGCGCCGGCAACCACCTTCACCCCTTCGGGAAGGCCAAGGGTCTTCGCCGCTTCGGCGGTCAGGGTGCCCGTCACCTCCCCGCTTTCGTACAAACGAGGCAGCTGTTCGCCGGAAATGCCGCAAAGCTCGATCATCTCCTGTGACCAGCACCGGTTCTTCACATCCAGCAGCAGCATACCCGAAGCATCGGAAAAGTCGCAGGAATGCACGCCGGTGAGCCGGTAGTTGATATAATCCTTGGGCAGCATGATTTTTCGTATCCGGGCGAAATTCTCCGGCTCGTTCTTCGCAAGCCACAGAAGCTTCGGCGCGGTAAAGCCCGCAAAGGCGATGTTCGCCGTAAGGTCAGACAGCTTTTCCTGTCCGATGGTTTCATTCAGCCAGTCGGTCTCCGCCTGGGTGCGTCCGTCGTTCCAGAGAATGGCTTCGCGGATGACCTCGTCCTTCTCATCCAGGATGACCAGGCCGTGCATCTGTCCGGCGGTGCCGATGCCGGCAACGGTGGACGGATCCCTGCCCTTCATCAGCTCCCGGATGCCCGAGACGACGGCTTCCCACCAGTCTTGTGGCGCCTGCTCCGTCCAGCCGGGACGGGGGAAATGTACGGGATAGGTTTTCGTGACGCTTCCTTCGATATGCCCCTTTCCGTCCACGAGAAGGAGCTTTACCGCGGAAGTGCCCAGGTCAATGCCGATATATCTGTGTTCAGACATAGCTGCCTCCTTTACCGCTTTGCAGCCGCTTATATCCGGCCAATTTCCTTTATTTCCGCAGGTAAGAGGCGGATACGGGGAAATCAAAATAGGTGTCCGGATAGGGTTCGTTCTTCAGGGAAAAATGCCACCATTCACAGTCAATGGGCTGGAAGCCGTTTCGCACCATGGCCCTTTGCAGAATCATCCGGTTGTCATACTGCTCGTCTGTGATGCCCCGGTAATCCGGATGGGAAACCTCGCTGAAGAGGTCAAAGGGACCGCCCATATCCACCTCTTTGCCGGTTTTCATGTCCAGCAGGGTCAGGTCCACCGCGCTTCCGCGGCTGTGGCTGGACAGCTTCGCAATATACCCTCTGGCAAAGAGCTCCTCCTTGTCCAGCTGCGGGTAAAAATAGGGCTTCATACGGATATCCTGGTCCTCTATGCCCCACAGGACGAAATGTCTGACCGCCCGCGCGGGCCGGTAGGCATCGAAGATCTTCAGCCGGTACCCCTGGACGAACAGCTCATTGCTTGCCGACTTCAGCGCCCTGGCCGCCTCGATGGTCAGCAGCGCGCAGGGCTCCTCATAGCCGTCTATCCGGTCTCCGATAAAATTGTAGGTGGAATAATACCGGATTTCCTGAATGATCTGGGGGATGTATTCCCCCAGAAGGACAAAGCCAGATGGATCTGTTGTCTCTGTTTTATAATCTGCTCTCATGGTTATCCGTTTTATTTTTTGCCGAAGGCACCGGTCGCGCCTTCCAGGCCGAGGGCCCTGTCGCCCTCATCATGGGCTGCATCGGAAGGAACGTACTCGAAAACCTTCTCGATAAAGGTGTAATCACTGTATCCCATCCGGGCCAGGGGCTTGATCTTCTCGATGTCGATCTTGCCGTTGGGCAGGATGTATTCGTCCTTGATGTGGACGCCTACCACCTTGCCGATGATAATGTCCGCATTGCCCACGGCGCTGGTGCCCGGCAGGCAGATGGTGGTGACGTATTTGCACTCAAGATGAATGGGGGATTCCGCTACGCGGGGCGGTTTCACCATCACGGAGGGTTCCTTGGTAAGGCCCGCCGCCTCAAATTCATCCACGCCGGGTTCAAAGGCCGCAGCGGTGATATTCATCTTGTCCAGGAGGTCGTAGGTAACCATATTGTGGACAAATTCCCCGGTCAGCTCGATATTGTTGGTGGTGTCCTTGCGGGCGCCGTCATAATCCCTGTTCGCGGAAAAGAGAATATAGGGAGGATCAAAGGTCAGGTTGGTGAACTGGCTGTAGGGGGCCAGGTTGGCCCTTCCTTCGGCGTCCAGCGTGGAAATCCAGGCAATGGGACGGGGAACGGCGATGGATTTAAAGGGGGGTCTTGCAAGTCCGTGATCGTTTTTTTCGGTTTCGTAGAACACTGTTTTTTCTCCTTTTTCTCTTTTATTTTCCTTTATATTCCAGGCAGAGCATGGTCAGGTCGTCGAACTGGGCACTGTCTTTTACAAAGCCTGCAAGTGCATTTTCAACCTCCTGCACCACCTCTCTGGGTGTACCGTCAGGATGACGGTTAAGGGCTTCCACCATACGGTCTGTGCCGAACATCTCCTTACCGTCCTCACCGCCGTTGGCTTCCGGCACGCCGTCCGTATACAGGAAGAGCTTTGAGCCGGGCTGCAGCTGTATCTCGTATTCTCTGTAAACGGTTCCGGAGAAGCCGCCAAGGACAAAGCCGTGCCTGTCCTTGTAAAGGCTGAAACCGCTCTCCGGCATCATGACGGCCGGGTATTCATGGCCGGCATTGGCTGCCGTGAGCCTGCCGGTGGCCAGCTCCAGCACGCCTACCCAGGCGGTGACGAACATTTCCTCCGGATTGTTTGAACAGATCGCCTCATTTGTAAGGGTCAGTATCTGGGCCGGTGATTTTCCGAGCATGGCCGTGTTCTGCAGGATGATCTTGGATACCATCATAAACAGGGCTGCAGGTATGCCCTTGCCGGAAACATCCGCCATGACCACGCCGAGATGGCCGTCGTCTATCAGGAAGAAATCATAGAAGTCGCCGCCCACCTCCCGGGCCGGATCCATCGTGGCGTACAGATCGAATTCCGGACTGTTGGGGAAGGGCGGGAAAATGTTCGGCAGCATGGCTTCCTGTATCCGGGTAGCCAGAGAAAGCTCGGTACTGATCCGCTCCCTTTCCGCCGTAATGGAGGCGATATCGCTGATGTACTTCTTCATGCGCTCGCTTAAGGAAAGGAAGGCGTCCGAGAGTACCTGTATCTCGTCTCCCGTATGCAGCTGCAGTTTGAAATCCAGCTTGTCTCCCTTTATGGATTCCACCTCATCGGTCAGCTGACGAATCGGCTTGACGATATTCCTGGAAAGGACGACGGAGGCCAGCAGGGCAAGCGCCACCGCCAGTACCAGAACGCCGATAAGCATATAGCTGGCATTGCGGATATGGGTGGTAACGTCCTTATACCCCTCATCCATCATCTGTCTGATGCTTGCCACCAGCCGGTTCTTCGGGGATTCCACGGCTTCCTTCGAAAGGAATACCACCAGGGACCAGTTTACGGTCTTCATCGGCGCATAGCCGGCGTAGTTTGCCACGCCGTCCACGGAAAGCACCGACACGCCGGAGCCGCCGTTTACCGCATCCTCCGCCAGGGCCGCAAGCTCTGCATTCTTTGAAAGCCGCAGGTCGGCGGCATCGGAAACCGCCGCCAGTGTCCCGGAGCGGTAGGTGGAAAAGAGCACCTGCCCGCTGCCGTTGATGATGCAGGCGTTCGCCAGGCTTCCCAGCTTGATGCTGTGCACCAGGCCGTCCATCTCATCCAGGTACATGCCCGCGCCGGCAACCGCAGCAAGCTCGCCGTCCCGGTAAACCGGAATGCCGCACATGATGGCCAGCCGGTCTGTATGCAGATCCTTCGTCACCGGTGTGAAAAAGGCTGCGCCGGTTTCGGCCGCTCCCTGGTACCAGGGACGGACCTTTGCCTCCAGGGGAAGGAGGCTGCCGTTCTCGTCGAACTTCTTCGCGGAAATGTAATCCGCCTGCACCGTGATGCCGGATTCAGTCGCCACATAGATGGAAGCCATCTCTTCGTGGCTTCCGTTAATCGCCATCAGGGTATCCTGCACGTTGCCGATAAGCTTCCGTTCTTCCCCGATTGCCGGGTCGGCCGGGTCGGCTTGTGCAGAATAGAGAACCTGCGCTGTCAGGACACCGTCATTGGCCGCATCCGGCAGCGCCACCTCTCTTTCTGCATAGAGGTCCGGATGGCTGTAGATCTGTTCAGCGACGGTGGCAGCGGCCTGCACACCCCGCTCAAACTCGGAAAACATGGCATCTGCGATGTCTGCTTTTTCCGCAGCTATCTCCAGCAGCTGATTTTGGGACTGATCCGTCATATAACCGGCTGCCTTCTTCTCGACGGTCTCACTTAAGGTCGTATTGGAGCCGGCCAGCGACTTCGACAATCTTCCCATGGCAATGGCAAATACAAGTCCGGCCACCAGAAGCATGACGATGACCAGGATAACCATTGCACTGAGTATTTTTCTTCCCAGGCTTCTGTTTTTCTTCATAATCCGCTCTTTTCCATGCTTATTGTGATCCGGAAATCACTCAAAGAGCATTCCGTCCGTATAAGCGTCGTTGAATGAGGGGTGGGTGGGCAGGTCAATGACCCGGATGCACTTCTGCAGCCGCTCAAGCTCCTTTCGCGCCTCTTCGGAAAAGGCGGCAGAGATGGCGCCTGCCAGTGCAATATTGCCCAGCTTGCGGGTCTTTCCCTTGCATTCCGTGGGAATGACGCCCAGAAGGGCCGCATTCCTTCTGTGGGCAAAGGTGCCGAAGCCCCCGCCCAGCACCAGGGCTGAAACCTTTTCGAAGGAGGTTTTCTGCTCCTGGGCAAGGATCGTAAGGCCGGCGGAAATCGCCGCCTTGGCCAGCTGGAATTTGCTGATGTCCACCTGGGAAATATAGATATTTTTCTCTTCGGTCAGGTAAAATACGGTACGGCCGTCCTCTTCCCCGATGTATTTCGCCAGGGGAGAATCCGTCTCGTCAGCCTCGGCGATATGGCCCATCTCATCCAGGATCTCCTCCTCATAGAGGATGCCCAGGATATCGATAAAGCCGGACCCGCAGATGCCCTTCGGTGCGGTATTGCCCAGCACATTGAGCACCAGGTCCCCGTCCTCGACCCGTACGCTGCCGATGGCGCCGGCCGATGCGCTCATGCCGTGCTCCAGAAGGGAAGCCTTGAAGGCAGCGCCGCCGTCCACCGCGCAGGCAATCATGCCCTCACGGTTTCCGATAACCATCTCCGTATTGGTGCCCAGGTCCACAAGCAGCATGTCTTCTTCGCTTGCCGCCATGCCGCCGGAAAGGATGCCGCACAGCAGGTCGCTTCCGATAAAGCCGGAGGCTGCGGGACACAGGTATACCTCTCCGTCAAAGCCAAGGCCCAGCTCTCTGCTGCTCTTCGTTTCCCCGAAGAGGGAAACCGGGGTAAAGGGCGCCGTGGAAATCTCCGCGGGATTCAGGCCCGCAAAGAAATGCATCATAATCGTATTGCCGGTGACAGAAAGCTTTTTAATCTCTGCGGGGGAAATCCCCGATTTTTTGCAAAGCTGCTCCAGGAATTCATTCACCTGGGCAATGACCTGCTCATGGATTTCTTCGGAATGGCCCTCCTCCGCCGAAACAAGCCGGGAGAGCACATCGCCGCCGAAGATCCGCTGGCTGTTGCTGCCGCTTATCCGGGAAAGCAGCTTTCCCTCTGACAGATCCAGAAGCTGGCAGATGATGGCGGTGGTGCCGATATCACAGGCAACCGCATAGCCGGTCTGGCCCGGTTCCGGGGGACAGATTTCCCCGTCGCTGCGCTCCGCAAAGGAGAGCCTCACCTCGGGAATCAGGTCAACAACCATCCCGTCCTCCGCCGGCGTGGTGCAGGCCAGGCAGGTCAGGACGGAGCCGTTTACCAGAACATTCACGCTGCATTTCCTGCAGGTGCCCTTGCCGCCGCAGGGGGCGGTAATGCTTTCGATGCCGGCTTTCTGCAGCACGGTGAGGATGGTTTCTCCCTCCTCAAAGGTCAGCTGGTGTTTTTTATTTCCTTCGTATATGGTAATCTGCATATTCATTTCCTCTTCCCTGCAGGTCTTAAGCGGCATCCGGCAGCGCATCCTGCAGCCATGCAGGCGGCTGGTACTGCTCTGCAGCCTTCGTAATGCCTTCCGTGTAAATCTGTGCAAAATCATTTGCCATCGAAACCGGGATGTAGCCCATATCGGCATACTCCCGGGACTTTTCGCTCCAGTCCTGCTTTCCCCACTCTCTGACCCCGTCGTCCGCTACAATCATGTAGGCCTGGGCGGGATAGGGATTCCGGCTGTCAATGGTGTAGTTCATCATGCTGGTGTCGCTCTTGCTGTTGCCGAAGGCCAGTACCGGACGCTGTCCGATCTCTCTTTCGATGTAAATGGACTTGTTGGCGTTCAGGTTCTTCTGGATGAAGCCGCCGGTCAGCACCAGCTCGTCACCGTTTTCGTATTTGAAATTGATGTTCGAGCTTTCGGTTTCGTAACCCTTCTGCTTCACCTCGAAATCCGTGCCGATGATATGGTTCGGCGTCACATAATCCTTGATGATGGAATTGGCCACAATGGCCCGGGTCGTGGTGCGCTCGGTGCCGCTGATGACGTAAATGGTGAAGCCGTTTTCATACAGGTACTGCACCAGCTCCGCCATGGGCAGGTAAATGTTGTCGATATACCGCATGTTCTCAAAGCTGGCGGTATGCTTCTGACCGAATTCCACCGCGTAATTGTAGAACTCCTCCATAGTCATGCCGGCATAGGCCTTCGCAAAATTCCGGGCAAGGCTCTCGTCGGCGACGTATCCGGGCTTGATGGACGCCGCAACCTCCTTGAGCTCGTCCGAAACCTTCTCCGGATGATCCACCAGACAGTACTCGATAAACATCATGGTATCGTAGTAGGTATAGTAGGTTTCGCAGGTCAGGGTGCCGTCCATGTCAAATACGGCGATCCGGTCCTTCTCGGGGATAAAGTTCTCCTTATCCTTTTCATTGGTTACCTTCGTCACATAGTCAGTCAGACTCTGCGCCGCGGCCGACCCTTCTGTCCAGTAGGTCGAAAGGGCCGCCTTTTTGTTCATGGTACTGCAGGCTGCGGCGGAAATTCCAATCACCGCCGCGAAAAGTAGTATGATTCCGTCTCTTACTGCTGTCTTTAACTTCCTGCAACAGCTCGTCATTCAGTCCAGTACCTCCACAAGCTCGATTCTGAAATTCAGTTCCTTGCCCGCCATCTCATGATTGGCGTCAAAGGTGATGGTCCGCTCGTCCTTCGCAACAACCTTTGCGGCAAAGGGCTGGCCGAACATATTCTGCAGATAAACCTGCTGTCCCACGGAAGCCGCTTCCGAGCCGGGCAGCTTATCGATCTCCACAGTGAAGATGGCCGCCGGATCCGCCTCGCCGTAGGCTTCGGAAGGCATCAGGTGCACGTCGATAACCTCACCGATCTCCATGTTCGCCACAGCGGCATCATAGCCGGGGATCATCATACCTGCGCCGCAGATAAATTCCAGGGGCTCGCCCCTGTCATAGGAGGAATCGAACTGGGTACCGTCGTTGAAGGTGCCGCGGTAATGGGTGCGCACCGTTTTGCCGACGTTTTTACCTTCAATCTTCGGCCCTGCATGGCAGCCTGCACAGCCGCCGCAGCCGCCTTCCTCACAGCCTCCTTCTCCGCAGCCGCCTTCTTCACTGCCGCCTTCTTCGTGGCAGGAATGGCCCTCTTCATGATCATGGCAGGAATGCTCTTCGCCATGGTGATGATCACAGTTGGCGCCGGAATTGACAAGTTCTCCCTTTAAATATGCTTCCACGGCTCCATCCGCATCACCGGAAGCGCCGGCGCAAAGCTCAATGCCCGCTTCCTCCAGGGCTGCCTGGGCACCGCCGCCGATGCCGCCGCAGATAAGTACGTTAACGGCCTGCTTCGAAAGCAGCGTGGCAAGGGCACCATGGCCGCTGCCCTCTGAACCGATAATCTCCGATGAAACGACTTTACCGTCCTCTATCTCATAAATTTTGAATTTTTCCGTGTGTCCGAAATGCTGGAACACCTCTCCGTCCGCATAAGCTACAGCGATTTTCATTTACTGTTTCGTCTCCTTTGATATGATATTTCATTATAAACGAAAACCCCCGTTTTTCCAATACCTAAGTCCGCCTGAATTACAAAGAAGGAGCCGCCGATTTCATCATCAGCAGCTCCTTCCTTACCTGAAATTATCTCCTTAAGAGATATCACTTCCGTCCGAAAAGGCTCTTCTTTTCATAGGGTTCAGAGGTAATTCCCAGCCAGGTATACCCCGTGGCATCAATGGCAGCCTTAAGACTGCCTGCGTCCGCTTCCTCCTCCGTCAGGAAGGTGGCTTCCTTTTTTCCTTTCGAGGCGGATACCTTTTTTGCGGAAGGAACCGCATTGCGGATCGCATCGCAGATGTGGGTCTCGCACATCCCGCACATCATACCGTCTATTTTAATCGTTGTTTTATACATTGTCCTGTCCTCTTTTCCGGTGATTTTAACTTGTTAGCTTTTGCTAACCATATTGTATAATAAAAGATTTTCCCCGATTTCGCAACCCCGAATCCTGGGAAAATCTTTTTTTCTGCCGTCCGGTGCAGTTACCCGGCGAAATACTTTTCCTTTGCCAGGGCAAAAGCCTCGAGGAATTTCTCCGCCGCCCTCTTGCTGACTGCGCGTTCCGGGTAAAGCATATCAAAGGCATGGGTATCCGAGGGATAAACGTCGCATTCCGCTTCGACGCCTGCTGCCTTTAAGTGTTCGACATAGTCCAGTGTCTCCCGGTAAAAGGGCTCCCCGTCCCCGACAAAGGTATAACAGGGCGGCAGGCCGGCATAATCCTTCTGCCTGGCCGGCGCCGCGTAGGGAGAAACCAGGTTTTTCGCGGCTTTGCGCAGATACATTCTCCACCCGAAATGATTCCGGCGGGTGTTCCAGATTTTACCATAATTGTCCCGGGAGGAATCCGTATCCAGGTTGTCGAGCATCGGATACAGCGGCATCTGGAAGGCAATCTTTACGTCTCCTGTATCCCTCGCCTTCATACACAGGGCCGCGCAGAGTCCGCCGCCGGCGCTTTCTCCTCCCACCATCAGCTGGTCCGGACGGACGTGAAGGTCGGATGCATGCTCCTTCATCCATAAAAGAGAGGCATAGCAGTCATCCAGGGCGGCGGGATAGGGATGGACTAACGCCAGCCGGTAATTCGGAACAACAAGTACCGCGCCGAATTTCGTCACCAGGTCGATGCCCCGGGACATATAAACCATTTCCTTCATGCCGGTGATGTACCCGCCGCCGTGTATCCACAGTACGCCGGGCGCATTTTCGGCGCCGCCCTCCGGCGACAGAACCAGGGCGGAAATCTCATGGTCCTGACAGTTTATTTTCACCTTAAGGGCGTTGACCCCCGCAGGCTTTTTTAAGGTAATTCTCATTTTTTCTTTTATAATCCGAGGATGCGGTCCAGGATTCTCTGCAGATCCATTCTTTCGGACAGCTCTGCCTTAATCTCCGCTGCCTGCTTTACATTGTCCGTTATGATACCGTCCACGCCGGCGCAGAGGAAATGCCGCTGGGACTCCTCTTCGTTCGCGGTCCAGACCAGCACCTTCTTGCCCTGCTCGTGGATGGCCCGGACGGCGGAGGGCGTCGCCGACTCCTCCTCAAGGCCCAGATAATCGCAGTTGAGCGCCGCCGTATCGCCGAAGGATACAAAGGTCAGGTAACCGGTGTGCATCTCGGGATACTTTGTTTCGATGTAATCAATCAGGTCGTATTTCAGGGAAATCAGTACCGTCTCCTCTTCCATCCCGTATTCCTTGATGATCCTGACCGCGTCATCCGCCATCTGAAGATCCGCTGTATTTCCCTTAAGCTCAGTGAAAAGAATCAGTCTTCCCCTGCTGGCTTCCAGGGTTTCCTCAAAGGTGGGTACGGGTTCGCCGTCCACCCGCAGCTCCTTCACTTCCGCCAGGGTCATCTCCTCCGGCCTTCTGCTGTCTCCTGCCACCCGGGCAAAGGTACCGTCATGGTTGATTACATAATGGCCGTCCTTCGTTCTCTGAATATCGATCTCACTGCCGAAGGCACCATAGCTGTATGCCGCGTCAAGCCCGGCGACCGTATTTTCCGGTGCTTCGATGCCGCCCGCTCTGTGGCCGATGATGCCGACATTGCTTTCAAGGGGAAAGGCCGCGTCAAAATGCCGGTTCATAAGGGCGGTAGCGACGATGGCAGCGGCGATGAGGATGATCACGCCGGTCCAGACAAAGGGATGCTTTTTCTTCTCCCTCACCTCAAACAGGCGGGTTTCACCGGTTTTGTAGGTATAAAACAGCTGTGTCATTTTCATGATATACAGCGGCGTCGCAAAAAGGGCGGCGAAGCTGAACAGAATTGTCCCCACCGTCAGGAAAAAAATCGTCAGGACGCGGGTCGTGCCGGCCTGGAGGGGCAAGACATGGACAATGCCCAGGGGGACAAGAAGGAAAATCGCGGCAACAACCGCCAGAATCACTGCCGCCACAAGGATAAACAGCAGGTTCTGCTTCAGGTAATCCTTCCAGTTTTCCTTCATCAGCTTTTTGGACTGGGTGCCCGCTTCCTTCACGGACAGGTTGTCCAGTACCACGCCATGGAGCAGGTACAGATTTCTGATGCCCACAACGGCGAAGACGATCACGACAATCAGGACACCGATGAGATACAGCGGTTTGGAGCCGATGACGGAGGTAATAAAGGTGGGAATATAAAAGCCCTCCGTCAGGGAGATGGACACGCCCACGCCCAGAAGCGGCGCGATAAGGGCAATGTAAAGAACCACTCCTGCCCCGCGGACATTCATGAACTTTCGGATTGAGAAAAAGCCTTCTTTCACACTCTGGCGAAGCGTCGTACCGTCTCCCAGCAGCAGGCTCCTGCTCATCACTATCTTTGTATTGATATCAAAGGCGACGTAGATGAACAGGGTCACAAGGCCGATGAGCAGTATCAGGATGCCCTGCCAGCTGGTAAAGACAATTTTTAAATCCCCGGAGGTGAGGGCCACCCTTCCGGTGCTCAAAAGCAGAGCCCGGAACAGTCTGCCGAGGATAAATATCCAGACAGCGATAAGTATTTTTGTAATAATCTGGTACTTGAAGATATCCAGCAAAGCCTGCCAGTATGGCTTCAGTCTGTGCAGCATCCTGTCATTCCTCTTTCTGTTCAAACTATGATGTACTTATGATTTTGTGCAGGGACGGTCTCTTCCTCTGCCTTCTTTGCCGCAGCCTTCATCACTGCAGACCGGATCACAAAAAAGCCCGCCGCAGATGCGGCAGGCCTATTATAATTGTCCTATGCTTAAATGTCCATAGTATCTAATTTATAATGCTATGTACGGAGGCAGCCCCCGCGGCTGCCTTTATCCGTATTCGTCTGCTCTTTCTTTGCCACGTTGGTCAGTTCTGCGTATGTCATCGGATAATGACCATCCTCCGGAAGAATTTATGCCGGTTTGTTCTGCGCCATGACACCGGCCAGCGGATGCGGCACGTAGGGCTCTTCCAGATAAACAATCTCTTCCGGTGTCAGTGTAAGCTCCACTGCCTTAGCCGCGCCTTCGATATGATGCATCTTCGTCGCGCCGACAACCGGGGACGTCACCTTCGTGAGCAGCCAGGCAAGGGAAACCTCCGTCATGGTTACGCCGCGCTTTTCCGCTATCTCCACCACGCGGGCGATGATCACATTGTCCTGGGCCGCCGTGGCGTCATATTTGAACTTCGCATAGGCATCTTCCTCGGCGCGCTTTGTTCCGCCTTCGCCGGGGCGTCTGGAAAGTCTGCCGGAAGCCAGGGCACTGTAAGACGTGAGCGCGATGTTCTCCTCATCACAGTAGGGAACCATTTCCCGCTCTTCCTCACGGAAAATCAGGTTGTAATGCCCCTGGATGGAAACAAACTTCGCGAAGCCTTCCTTCTCCGCCAGGGCATTTGCCTTTGCGATCTGCCATGCAAAGCAGTTGGAAATACCGATATTTCTGGCCTTGCCTGCCTTCACGATACGGTTCAGGCCGTCCATGATGTCTTCGATGGGCGTCTGCCAGTCCCACATGTGATAGATATACAGATCCACGTAATCCATTCCAAGGTTCTGAAGACTCGTGTTAATCATGTTTTCAATGTGCTGCTGTCCACTGATGCCGCTTTCGATCTCTTCCTGAGTTCTCGGAAGGAATTTGGTAGCGACGACCACGTCGTCCCGCTTTGCGAAATCGCGCAGAGCACGGCCGACATACTGCTCGCTGGTGCCGCTCTGGTAAGCGATAGCGGTGTCGTAAAAATTCACGCCCAGCTCCAGACTGCGCTTGATGATCTCTCTTGTATGCTCCTCGTCTATCGTCCAGCTGTGCTGACCTCTTGACGGATCGCCGAAGCCCATACAGCCCATGCAGATACGGGACACATTCAGATCTGAATTACCCAATTTTGTATATTTCATCGCTTAACACCCTAACAATTTCTTTGCGCAGGTATAGGCGAGGTCATGGATCGAATAAAAAACATATCCGACCTTTGCCTTATCCATCGCGTGCTTTTGCTTCTCAGTCACGACCGTGTACGGATAGATGCCGTAGATAAACGGAAAGAACGCGTACAGAAAATCTCTGCGCGCTTTTTCGTCCATATCGGGGCAGAACTTCTGCAAAATTCCGTCCACTGCCTTCAGCGAGCTGCCGTAAGCGACCTTGAACTCGCACAGGCGCTCCTCGCGGCTGTTCTCCTCCATATCATAATGATTCATGCTCATGAGCTTTAAGAGCAGTTCCCGCTTTTCGAGCGAC
>CADBNF010000097.1 GCA_902796005.1 uncultured Lachnospiraceae bacterium
GAATTTTCCCCTTGTCCGTCTTTTGCGGGTGCGGCGTTTTCAATACGGCTTGTGTCAAAGGTCGGCTTGTCCTGTCTGCCGGGTCTGCTGTTTTACAACGTCCGGAGATGTACAAGCCGGTTGATTCTACGCCGCAAACGGTATGATTTTGGGGGCCCGGCCCGGTAACCTGGTCCTGCAAATCCCGAAAGCAGCGCTATACCGCCAAAACTATATACTTAGATTCATATCTTCGTACAAATCACTATCATAAAACACTTCAGTACAGCTAAAACTATTCTATCTGGAGATTATCTTCGTACAAACCCGCTTCAGGAGGCCATGTAGTACAACTAAAAACCGATGGTTTGACATTTATCTTCGTACACTACACCTTCGCAGCCCGGTTCAGACTTTTTCCACAGCTGAAATCATGAAAAAGATGACAAAAGAACTGTCCCCCTGTCACGTCCAACGGCGCAGGGGCACGTCGGCGGTTCTTCTGCCGGGTCAGGTGTTTACAGCTTTTGGCTGAATCAACCTGTTGATTCCGTCGAAACATGAGTGATCACTCCATATATATTTAAACCCAGGAAGCTGACTTAACCGTCAGCTTCTTTTTTTTGTTGACAAGCGGGAAAAAACATGATATCTATAATATCGCAATTTATTTAACTAAATAAAATTAGCTAAATAAATATAGATTAATTAACAAACAACATCTGTTTACTGAGAAAGGAGACAGGCGGAGCGGCCGAAAGCCCGGTGCAGAAGCCGGAGGGCAGCTCCCCGTGAGAAAAAAATGAGTTTTGAAGAAGTAAGAGACGCCATCGTGGAAATCGTAAGCTGCAGCGAAGAAGAAGTTACCTTAACCGCCAGCCTGAAGGAAGACTTAGGCATGGATTCCCTGGACGCCATGGAGCTGGTTATGCTGCTGGAGGAGAGGGCGGAAGTGTCCATTCCCGAAGAAAAACTGCCGGAATTTGTTACCGTAAAGGATATCGTCGACTATCTGGAAAGTGCGAAGGCAGCCTGAGATGACGGAAGAGGAACTGTACCGGATCTGGGACCGGTTTGAACAGTCACCGGTGCTGGAGCTGGAAGCGGAGATTTCCGGAGGATGGATCCGCCTGTCAAAGCTGCCGACGGCAGGGCTTTCAGGGCCGGACCATACCGGAAAACCGGCGGAAACGCCTGCCGCAGCGCCCGCTGCGGCAACTGAAAAGACAAAGACGGAGAACGTCAGCACACCGGAAGAGGGTAAGGCCGGCACGGAGGTTACCGCGCCTCTTGTGGGTACCTTTTACCGGGCGCCTGGGCCGGGAGAGGAGCCCTTCGTCCGGACCGGGCAGAAGGTGAAAAAAGGAGATACCCTGGGCATCATCGAAGCCATGAAGCTGATGAACGAGATTTCCGCCCCCTGTGACGGCACGGTCGGAAAAATATCTGCCGGGGAAGGGACGCTGGTGGAATACGGTCAGCTCCTGATGGTGATAGAGGAAGATGTTTAAAAAAGTATTCATCGCCAACCGGGGAGAAATCGCCCTGCGCATCATCCGGTGCTTAAGGGAGATGAATATCCCCTCCTGCCTGGGCTGTTCTTCCGTGGATAAGGAGTCCCTGCCCGCCATGCTTTCCCAGGAAAGCGTGTGCATCGGTCCCGCGAGGGCCGCGGACAGCTATCTGAACCAGGACGCCATCCTGGAGGCGGCGGTCAAAACCGGCTGCGACGCCATTCACCCGGGCTACGGCTTCCTGTCGGAAAATGCGGATTTTGCTGAAAAGTGCGAAAAGCAGGGGCTGGTCTTTATCGGTCCTTCCGCCGATCTTATCCGGAAGATGGGCGACAAGCAGAGCGCCCGGGCACTGATGAAGGAAAACGGCATACCGGTGGTGCCCGGCTCCGACGGCCTGGTGGCCACACCGGAGGAGGCCCGGCTCTGCGCGGAAGCCATCGGCTATCCCGTATTGGTAAAAGCCACCGCCGGCGGCGGGGGAAAAGGCATGCGCCGGGCGGATACACCCGAGGAGCTGGAGGCTGCCTATACAGCCGCCAGGAACGAAGCCGGGGCCGCCTTCGGCAATGACGAGGTCTACCTGGAGAAATGCATCGTCAATCCCAGGCACATCGAGGTCCAGATTCTGGCGGACCGCTTCGGCCACGTGGTGCACCTGGGAGAAAGGGACTGCTCCCTGCAGAACCACAACCAGAAGCTGCTGGAGGAAGCGCCGGCCTGGCATTTGTCTGCACAGACCCGGGAAAAGCTGACCCGGGCAGCGGTGGCCGCGGCAAAGGCGGCAGGCTACGTCAGCGCCGGCACCGTGGAATTTGTGCTGGACGGCGAAGGCCGGTTTTATTTTATCGAAATGAACACCCGGATACAGGTGGAGCATCCGGTGACGGAGGAAATCTGCGGCCTTGACCTGATACGGGAGCAGATACAGATTGCTCTGGGAAGGCCCTTATCGGTAACCCAGGAGGATATTTCCATAAACGGCTGCGCCATCGAATGCCGGATCAATGCGGAAACCACCGGAAAGGTGGAGACGCTGCACCTGCCCGCGGGCTACGGCGTGCGGGTGGAAACCCATCTGTATGAGGGCTGCACGGTTACCCCCTATTACGATTCCCTTCTGGCCAAGCTGATTGTCCGGGGCAAGGACAGGGTGGAGGCCGTCCGGCGCTTGAGAAGGGTGCTTGAGGAAATCATTATTGACGGGGTAAAGACCAACATTCAGCTGATGTACCTTCTGACCTGCCGCAACGAATTCATCCGGGGCGGTTACGATACCTCGGTCTGGGGCAGGATTGAGAAGGATCTGAAGGCGGAGCTGGCAGAGGTTAGCAGGCAGGCATGAAGCTTAAGGAACTGTTTGTAGAAAACAGAAGAAAATATTTGAATCTGGTCCGGCTGCGGACCGGTGTGAAGAAGGAAAATGCGAAGACCTGTCCGGTCTGCCAGGGGGAATGCAAGTTGTCCGTCCTGGAAAAAAACCGGTACATGTGCCCGGACTGCGGGCATCTTTTCCCGATGCCCCCGAGGGACCGCATCCGCCTGATCTGCGACGCGAACGCCTTCCGGGAAATCGGCAAGGACCTGGTCTCCAAAGACCCTTTGAATTTCCCGGAATATGCCGCAAAGCTTTCCTCGCTGCAGGCAAAAACCGGCAGCAGGGACGCGATGGTCACCGGCGTCGGGCTTATCCGGCACATGCCGGCCGCCATCGGCGTGATGGACGCAGGCTTTATGATGGGCAGCATGGGCACCGTGGTGGGTGAGAAAATCTCCGCCCTTACGGAGCTGGCCGGCAAACGGGGGCTGCCTCTTATCCTGTTTACCGCCAGCGGCGGGGCCAGGATGCAGGAGGGCCTGTTTTCCCTGATGCAGATGGCCAAAACCGCCGCTGCCGTGGAACGGTTCAGGCAGTCCGGCGGGCTGTTTATCTCCATCCTGACGGACCCCACCTGCGGCGGCGTGAGCGCAAGCTTTGCCTTTCTGGGAGATATCGTCCTGGCGGAGCCGGAGGCCTTAATCTGCTTTGCAGGCCCCAGGGTCATCGAGCAGACCATCGGCAGAAAGCTGCCGGCGGGGTTCCAGAGGGCGGAATTTTTGCAGGATCACGGCATGGTTGACGCCATCGTCTCCCGCAGGGACCAGAAAGCCCTTCTCGGGGACCTGCTGCGGCTTCACCGGCAGAAAGGAGAGAAAAACCTTGGCGGAAAAGGTAGCGGCCTACGAAAGAGTGACAAGGGCAAGGGAACGGACAAGGCCTCACATTGAGGACTTTATCCGGGAGCTTTTTAAGAATTTTATCGAGCTTAAGGGCGACAGGCTGGGCAGGGAAGACCCGGCTATCCTGGGCGGGATTGCCTTTTTCCATGACCGGCCGGTTACGGTAATCGGTCACAAAAAGGGAAGGACAACCCAGGAAAATCTAAGCTGCAACTTCGGTATGGCTTCCCCGGAGGGGTACCGCAAAGCCCTCCGGCTGATGAAGCAGGCGGAGAAGTTCTCCCGCCCGGTGATTACCTTCATCGACACCCCCGGGGCCTATCCCGGGATGGAGGCGGAAAGCGGCGGACAGGCCGTGGCCATCGGGGAGAGCATCGCGGCCATGACGTCCCTGGAAACGCCTCTGATTGCGGTGATTACCGGAGAGGGCAGCAGCGGCGGCGCCCTGGCCCTGGCGGCAGCCGACCGGGTGTATATGCTGGAAAATGCGGTTTACAGCATCCTCTCCCCGGAGGGCTTTGCCTCCATTCTGTGGAAGGATGCGGGTCAGGCGGCCAGAGCCAGCGAGCTGATGAAGCTGACCGCCCAGGAGCTTTACGCCTTCGGCCTTGCCGACGGCATCATCGAAGAAAAAAATCTGTACAAAACCCTGGACAGGCAGCTTTTGCAGGCGCTTTCCGAGCTTGAAGGAAAGTCCGGCCGGCAGCTGACGGCGGAAAGATACAGAAAATACCGGAATATTGACGGTTTATACCGTCCTTCCGTCAGATAAAGGACAGGAAGACATGTCAGGAATACGGATTGTCGGAACCGGAAGCGCAGTTCCGGAAACAATACTAACAAATGAGGATTTAAGCCGGACGCTGGACACCAGCGACGAGTGGATTGTCCGGCGGACGGGCATCCGCCGGCGGCATATCGCTTCGGATACGGAAGGGGTGCATACCTTGGCCATAGAAGCGGCCGAAAAGGCCATTGCGGCGGCGCAGGCGAAGGACCCGGGCTTTTCC
Source organism: uncultured Lachnospiraceae bacterium (assembly GCA_902796005.1). Lineage (GTDB taxonomy): Bacteria > Bacillota > Clostridia > Lachnospirales > Lachnospiraceae > Alectryocaccobium. The sequence continues at coordinate 4,724 of CADBNF010000097.1, forward strand.
CGGGAGAAAATCGCTGCGGTTTTTGCCGCAACCATGACCGCCTCCTATGTCTGTCCCTCCACGGCCTGCATCCTGCAGGAGGAGCTGGGACTGCCGGAGGACATCGCCGCCTTTGACATCAGCGCGGCCTGCACCGGCTTTCTCTATGCGCTGCAGACGGCCGGGCATTTCTTTGCCGCCGGGAAAAAGGGTTATATCCTCCTGGTCGGGGCCGAATGCATGTCAAGGCTGATGGATTACACGGACAGGAGCTGCTGCGTGCTTTTCGGCGACGGCGCCGGGGCGGCGGTGGTTGCCCCGGATGAAAGGGCGGAGAGCTGTTTCTACGAAATCGCGGGCACGAAGGGCAGCAGAAAGGAATTAAGCTGCCTGCGGCAGCCGCAGGGAGACGGCTTCCTGCATATGGACGGCCAGGCGGTATACCGTTTTGCCTCCCTGTCCTTAAGAAATGCCGTGGAAAAGCTGCTGGATATGGCGGGACTGACCCTGGACGACATCGATCAGGTGGTCTGCCACCAGGCCAATGCCCGGATCATCGACAGCGTGAAGAAACGGTATCCCGGCCACGAGGACAAATTTTTCATGCACATGGAGGAATACGCCAATACCTCCGCCGCCAGTGTGGCCCTGGTGCTGGACGATATGTACGGCAAAGGTCTTTTAAGGCCGGGCATGCGCATCATTGCCGCCGCCTTCGGCGCCGGCCTTTCCTGGAATGCGGTACTCATGACGATATAGGAGTAAAAAGATGAAAATAGACAGATTATTCGGGCTGACCTACCCCATTATCCAGGGCGGTATGGCCAATATTGCCACGGCGCAGCTGGCTGCGGCGGTTTCCGAGGCCGGCGGCCTGGGTATTATCGGTTCCGGCGGCATGAACGCGGAAACCCTGCGGGAAAACATCCGGAAATGCAGGACCCTTACGGACAAGCCCTTCGGGGTGAACCTGATGCTGATGCATCCGCAGATTGACGAGCTGGAAAAGGTTGTCCGGGAGGAGCAGGTGTCCTTCGTGACCACCGGCGCGGGCATGCCCGGCAAATACATGGCCGGCTGGAAGGCGGCGGGCATCACCGTGATGCCGGTGACCTCCAGCGTGATGATGGCAAAGCGCCTGCAGGATGCCGGCGCGGACCTTATCATCGCGGAGGGCTGCGAAAGCGGCGGCCATGTGGGAGAGATGACCACCATGGCCCTGATTCCCCAGATGACCGATGCCCTGGACATCCCGGTGGTGGCGGCAGGGGGCATTGCCTGCGGCCGGCAGATGGCGGCGGCCTTTGCCCTTGGCGCGGCAGGCGTGCAGATGGGCACCGTCTTCCTGACGGCGGAGGAATGCCCGATCCATGAAAATTACAAAAAAGCGGTGCTTAAGGCCAGAGACAACGATACCGTGGTCACCGGCCGGATCGCCGGCACACCGGTCCGGATCCTGAAAAACGCCATGTCCCGGGAATACGTCCGGAAGGAAAAACAGGGCGCCGGCGTGGAAGAGCTGGAAATGTACACCCTGGGCGCCTTAAGAAGGGCGGTTTTTAAGGGCGATACCAAAACCGGCTCCCTCATGGCAGGCCAGGTCTGCGGCCAGCTCACCACTGTCAGGAGCGCGGCGCAGATTATGGCGGACATCGAAAAAGAATACCGGGAAACCGTAAAGAAGATGGCCGCTGCAGAGGAGGAATAAGGATGCTTACCTTTTTATATGCCGGCCAGGGAAGCCAGTTTGCCGGAATGGGAAAGGATTTCTACGAAAACTGCCCGGAATACCGGGCCGTCTGCGACGCTGCGGAGGTGGGCTTTGATTTCCTGTCCCTGATGCACGAGGGTCCGGAAGAAACCCATTCCCGGACAAAATATACCCAGCCCTGCATGGCGGTTTTCGCCGCGGGCGTTACGGAGATACTTAAAGAAAAGGGCATCCGTCCCGAAGCGGCCTGCGGCTTAAGCCTCGGGGAATACGGCGCTCTTTATGCCGCCGGGGTTTTCACCCTTCCGGAATACCTGCAGACCGTGGCCTTTAGGGGCCGGGTGATGGATGAAGCCGCTGAGGGCATCTCCGTCGCCATGCTGGCCATGATGGGCGTCAGCTTCGAACAGGCGGAAAAGGCCTGCGAAGAAGGAAGAAGCCATGGCTACGTGTCCGTGGTCAACGACAACTGCCCCGGGCAGCTGGTTATCTGCGGCTTAAGCGAAGCCGTGGAGGCGGCAAAGGAAGCCGCCGTCAGAGATTACAAGGCAAAATGCGTACCCCTTAAAACCTCCGGCCCCTTTCACACCCCCTTCATGCAAGGGGCCGGAAATGCCCTGGAAGAACGCTTCCGCAGCATACAGTTCAAAAAACCGGAGATTCCCGTGGCCATGAACGTGACCGGGGAACTCTACGACGGACAGGAAAGCCTGCCGGCGCTTCTGGTGCGGCAGGTGCAGTCGCCGGTGCGGTTTACCGGGGACCTGACCGCCCTTTTAAACGCAGGCGCAGAGGATTTTGTGGAAATCGGCCCGGGAAAAGTCCTGGCCGGCCTGCTTAACCGGACGGCGCGGTCCTTAGGCAAAAAGGTCCGTGTCACAAGCATCAGCTGCCTTTCCGATCTGGAAAAGCTGTAAAGGAGAAGAAATGGAAAGAAGAAAAACAGCCCTGGTCACCGGCGCCAGCCGCGGAATCGGCAGAGCCGTCTGCGTCAGACTGGCGCAGAAAGGCATGGATATTGCATTTACCTACAGAAGCGATGACAATGGCGCGGCGGAAACCCGGCGCCTTTGCGAGGAGGCCGGCGCGAAGGTGTATGCCTACAGGGCCGACGTCAGTGATTCCGCTGCCTGCCGGGAAACCGTCAGGGCTCTGCTTGCGGAAAACGGCGGCCATCTGGACGTGCTGGTGAACAATGCGGGCATTACAAAGGACGGCCTTCTGGTGCGGATGAAGGACGAGGACCTGGACAGAGTGCTGGACATCAACCTGAAGGGCACCTTCTACATGCTGCGGGAAGCCGCAGCCGTGATGCTCAAAGCCCGCAGCGGCAAAATTATCAACATCAGCAGCGTGGTGGGCATTTCCGGCAACGCCGGACAGGTGAACTACGCCGCCAGCAAAGCCGGGGTAATCGGCATGACCAAATCCCTGGCCAAGGAGCTGGCCTCCCGGCATATCAACGTGAATGCCGTAGCCCCGGGCATGATTGCCACGGACATGACGGCAGCCATGAGCGAGACCGCGAAGGAGGCGGCGAAGGGCATGATTCCCTTCGGGCAGATGGGCCTTCCCGAACAGGTGGCGGACGCGGTAGCCTTTCTGGCCGGAGAGGAAAGCTCGTATATCACCGGCCAGGTACTGTGCGTAGACGGAGGAATGACGATATGAGAAGAGTGGTAATTACCGGCATCGGCGCTGTGACACCCGTGGGCAATACCGTGCCGCAGATGTGGGAGAGCATCCGGCAGGGCCGGTGCGGCATCGGCCCGATCACCCTTTACGATACGTCCGGGCAGAAAATCAAACTGGCCGGCGAGGTGAAGGATTTTCACCCTGAGGAAATCATCGAAAAGAAAGAGCTGCGGCGGATGGACAGATTCACCCAGTTTGCCTGTGTTGCGGCCGCGGAAGCCATGACGGACTGCGGCATTGACCTGGAAACCACCGACAGAAGCCGGTTCGGCGTGCTTATTTCCAGCGGCATCGGCGGCCTGAACGCGATCCAGAACGAGGACCGCAAAGGCGCGGTGAAGGGCTACGACCGGGTGCTTCCCTACTTCATCCCCATGTGCATCTCCAATATGGCGGCGGGACAGATCGCCATCACCTACGGCCTTACGGGCATGTGCTCCTGCGTGGTGACGGCCTGCGCCGGCGGAACCAACGCGGTGGGCGACGCCTACCGGCAGATCAAGGACGGCTATGCGGAGATGATGCTCTGCGGCGGTACGGAAAGCTGCATCACCGATCTGGGCATCGGCGGCTTTACGGCCATGCAGGCCCTTTCCCCTTCTGAGGACCCGGCCCGGGCCTCCATTCCCTTTGACAGGGAAAGAAACGGCTTTGTGATGGCGGAGGGCGCCGGCATGCTGGTCCTTGAGGAATATGAGCATGCAAAAAAGAGAAATGCGAAAATCTACGCAGAGGTTTCCGGCTACGCCGCAAACTGCGACGCCTACCATGTGACCGCGCCGAAGGAGGACGGCAGCACCGCCGCCCGCTGCATGCTGGAAGCCGTGGCGGATGCGGGCATAAAGCCGGCGGATATCGGCTACATCAATGCCCACGGCACCTCCACGAAGATGAATGACCGGGTGGAAACCACCGCCATCCGCCGGGCCTTCGGGGCCCATGCGGATGCACTGGCCGTCAGCTCCACCAAGTCCATGACCGGCCACATGATCGCAGCCACCGGCGCCGTGGAATGCATCATCACCGCCCTGGCCTTGCGTGACGGCTTCCTGCCCGCCACCATCGGCTACAGGGAACCGGATGCGGACTGTGACCTGGATATCATCCCGAATGAGGGCCGCAGTAAACAGGTGGATTTCGCCCTGTCCAATTCCTTAGGGTTCGGCGGCCACAATGCCTGTCTGGTGCTCAACCGCCCGGAGAAGGGAGTCAAGCATGCAGATGAACATTGAGGAAATCACTCAAATTCTTCCCCATCGGTACCCCTTCCTTCTGGTTGACCGGATCCTCGAATGCGAACCGGGGGTGAGCGCGGAGGGCATCAAATGCGTTTCCGCAAACGAAGCCTTCTTCGCGGGGCATTTTCCGGGCAATCCGGTGATGCCCGGGGTACTGATTCTGGAGGCTCTGGCCCAGACCGGCGCAGCGGCTATCCTGGCCCTGCCGGAAAACCGGGGGAAAACCGCCTATTTCGGCGGAATAAAAAATGCAAGATTTCGAAAAAAAGTTATTCCCGGTGATGTATTGCACCTGAAATGTGCTATAATCAAGAGCAAAGGCAACGCAGGAATCGCAGCTGCAGAGGCGTCTGTGGACGGAAAAGTAGCGGTAAAGGCGGAACTGACCTTTGCTATAGGCTGATGCATAAGGGGATAACAGGATGATTAAAGAAGCGTTTGTGAAGGTGTACGACAATTTTAAGATGCATTTCTATCATGAGATTTTCCAGAAATGGAGGGGCAGGGAGCTGTCTCTGACGACCTTTGAAACCTTCTGTATGGAAATCATTTATATTCTGGACCGGCCCACGGTCAGCGAATTTTCAAAATTCGCGAGCCTGTCCTCCGCCAATGCGGCGGACAAGATTAACAAGCTGATCGCCAAGGGTTATATCCGGAAGATCCAGTCGGAGAAGGACAGGCGGAAATATTTCCTGGAGCCGACGGAGAAATATAATGATTACTACAACATCAACAACGCCTACATCAGTAAGGTGCTGGACAAGGTGGAGAACCGTTTCTCCGAGGAGGAGAAGGCCACCTTCCTGAAAATCCTTACCGTGATGAGCGAAGAGCTGATGGACAATGTCCAATCCTGAAGCCGGACTTGCGGCTGGAAAATAAGCGGCCGTGTCCCGGCAGACGAAAAAAGCACCCCACTGCTGTGGGGTGCCTTTTCATGTCCGTAAAAGACGGATTATTTAAGACCAGCCTGTTCCAGAAGGCCCGGAACCTTGGACTCCCAGCCCATGGCCATGATGTGCAGGCCCTGGACAGCGTCCTTGCACTCGCGGATGATGCGGGCGGCGATGGCAACACCGGTCTCACCGGATTTGGCCTTTTCCTTGTCGGCGGCCAGCTCGTCGATGATGGAATCGGGAATGCTGATGCCGGCAACGTTCTTGTTCATGTAACGGCACATGCCGGCATTCTTCGGGATAACGATACCCAGCTGAATGGGCTTGCCGAACTGTTTTGCCTTCTCCATGAAGGAAAGGAACTTATCGGTATCATAAACGGCCTGGGTCTGGAAAAACTCACAGCCGGCCATGATCTTGCGCTCCATCTTCGCCAGCTGGGCGTCTACGGAGTCGCTGCAGGGAGACACAACGGCGCCTTTGGCAAACTTCGGGAAATCACCAACCAGGTCATTGCCGCCAAGATCCTTGCCGCTTTCCAGCTGGCACATGCAGTGCAGAAGGGATACGGAATCCAGATCGAATACGGGCTTTGCGGTGGGATGGTCGCCTAAGGTGGGATGGTCGCCGGTCAGGGCAAGGACGTTGTCGATGCCGAAACAGGCAGCGCCTAAAAGGTCACCCTCGATGGCCATACGGTTTCTGTCACGGCAGGTCATCTGCAGGATGGGATTTAAGCCGGCCTGCTTTAATGCGATACATACGGGCAGGGAGCTCATACGCATAACAGAGGACTGGTTGTCCGTTACGTTAACAGCATGGATTCCGCTTAAATATTCCTTGGCTTCTTCGATAACCTTGTCAATATTGGTGCCCTTGGGCGGTCCGACTTCTGCGGTAATTACAAATTCACCACGTTCAAATAACTCACTGATTCTCATTCTTATTTGCTCCTAACAATTTAAAAATTTAAGGGTTATTCCTTGTTGATGTCCTTGTAGGTCGCATAATTGCGGACCTGAACGGGGCATTTCTTTAACACATCAAGACGGCCGACCTGGGCCAGACGGCGCTGTATACGCTCCCAGCCGCACTCCATGTCATGGTTGACCTCACACTTGCCGTCCTTGGCGCCGCCGCACTGGCCGTTCACCAGGCTCTTGGAGCAGGCGGTGATGGGGCAGATGCCGCCGGTCAGGTTCAGGTAGCATTCGCCGCACTGGTCACAGTCGTATTCCAGCGGGGTAACGCCCTGATAGCCCGGAAGGGCGAAGGTATCGCAGGCTGCGCAGACTCTCTTGTCTGCCAGATATTCGGAAACGGTCTGTACGCCTACGCCGCAGGAGAAGACCAGAACGGTGTCCGCTTCTTCAATCTGCTTTGCGTAGCGCTCGAGACGCAGCTTCATGTTTTCGGGATTGCAGATGTAATCCGTGGTCAGGATGCCGGTCAGCTTTCCGGCTTCCATCAGCTCCTTCTGCAGCTCGTTGGCGCCCTTTTCATCGAAGAACACTTCCTTGCAGCCGTGGCAGTTGATGACAAAAGCCTTTCCGCAGATCAGGGATTCGATGATTTCTCTGTCTTTTAACTGGGTAATTAACATATCACTTCATCCCCCTTATGGCATTTTTGCCGGCCTTGATCTTGGAAACCAGCGGAATCTTGGAGGAGCAGATGTACTCACAGCTGCGGCACTCGATGCAGTCCATGACATTGCGTTCCTTCATTCCGAGCCAGTCTTCGGCATCGGCAAGCTTGGAGAAGTACAGCGGCTTCAGTTCCATCGGGCATACGTCCACGCAGCGTCCGCACTTGATGCAGGATACTTCGGTGGAAATATCGGACTCGATGCAGATAAGGCCGTTGCTTCCCTTGATGATCGGCACGTTCAGGTCAGGCAGAAGGAAGCCCATCATCGGGCCGCCGGCCTTGACTTCGGCATAATCGCCGACAATGCCGCCGCAGTAATCGATAAGCTCCTTGGCGCTGGTACCGATCTTCACGATGAAGTTGCCCGGGTTGGCAATCTTCTCGCCGGTAACGGTAACGACACGCTCGATAAGAGGCATACCGGTCTTGATGGCATCGGAAATGGCCTTAACGGTGCTGACGTTGCAGACAACGGCGCCCACATCTGCGGGAAGTCCGCCGGAGGGAACCTGCTTGCCCAGTACGCGCTTGATGAGCATCTTCTCAGCGCCTTGGGGGTATTTGGTTCTGGCAACGGCAACCTCGATGCCTTCCATGCCTTCTACCTTGGCCTGCATCAGCTCGATGGCGTCGGGCTTGTTGTCCTCGATGACAATGATGCCCTTGGGCGCGGCAACGGCCTTCATCACGGCCTTCAGGCCGTAGATAACGTCGTCCGCGTACTCCAGCAGAACTCTGTGGTCAGCGGTAAGCAGGGGTTCGCACTCGCAGCCGTTCAGGAGCACGGCGTCGATGGGTTTGCCGGGTTTCAGCTTCACGTAGGTGGGGAAGCCGGCGCCGCCCATGCCGACGATACCGCTCTCATTGACCAGGTCAACGATCTCATCGGGGGTAAGCTCCTCAAGAGGCTTGCGGGGTTTTACGGATTCGTGCAGAGTATTCTTTCCGTCGGATTTGATGACAACGGACATAACCTCCCGGCCCTGGGTCGGGTGCAGTCTGGGCTCCACGGCGACAACGGTACCGCTGACGCTGGAATGCACGTTCGCGCTGATGAAGCCGGCGATTTCGCCGATTTTCTGTCCTACGGCTACGGTGTCACCAACTGCCACAATCGGGTTGGCCGGTGCGCCGGCATGCTGGGACAGGGGAATAACCACGGTATCCGGTTCCGGGAAGCGGACCAGCGGAATATGCTCGGCCAGTTCCTTCTTCTCAGAGGGATGAACACCGCCGTAATAGCCGTCCAGACGGGCTTCGCGTACGGATTTTACATACTCGTTGATGACCTTGAAGTTGACTTTGGAGTAGTCACGAAGCTGGACGGGCTGATTCTTCAGCTCATCAAGACGGCCCTGGGCCGCAAGACGCTGCTGGATCTTCTCCCATGCACAGTCCTTGTTCGGATCCACTTCGCACTTGCCGTTCTTCGCACCGCCGCACTGGCCGTTCAAGAGGCTCTTGGAGCAGTCCACAATGGGGCAGATACCGCCGGTGATGTTCAGGTAGCACTGTGCGCAGGCGTCACAGGCCTTCTTGGTCAGCGCCATGCCGTGGTGACCCTGGTAGTTCAGGGAATTGCTGGCCGCGAATACGGGCAGCGGACAGGCATCGGCGATGGTCTGAATACCCAGACCACAGGAAATAACAAAAATGTTTTCCGTTCCCTCGGGGATGGCTTCCTGCAGCTTTTTGAGTGTCTGCGTCTTATTGCACAGGAAATCCACCTTGAGGGACCCGGTAACCGTCTTGCCCTGCTCCTTAGCGAATTCCACGAACTTCTCGCAGTCCGGTTCATCGAAGGTTTCAAATTCCTTGAAACACTTGTTGCAGGCAAGGACGAAGATGTTGTCCAGATCGGACAGCAGCGGGATGAGCTCGTCGGTTCCCTTCAGTTTGTACTTGGTATAATCTTCCAAATCTTCACCTTCCTCAATAATTGCCCGGCAGGGCCTGTCCGGGGCGCCTTCCGGAGAACATACCTCTGCACCTGCATGTTTTCCCGAAGGCGTACATCAGTACACCCCTGCCACAGTCTAGATTGATGTGATAAAAAGTATAGCACATGTCAAGGGGCATTTCTATAGGTAATCGTGTATGCTGTTTACGAAAAGAAGGGATAAAACTGTATAAAAATTTGAGGAAAAAAGACCTGCAAAAGCCCTCTGTCGCCGGGAAAAATGAGAAAAAAAGACAAAAGACCGTAAATCTCCATATTGACAGCATGCTGTCGGGTATGTATAAGAAGAAGGTAACCCTTTCCCGTCAGGAAAATCAGGAGGCTTTCCGGCGGCCTGCCGGAACAAGAAGGAATGGATTCGGTATTTATTTTAAACAGTCTGCTTTTAGGCGTCGGCATGGCCATGGACGCCTTTTCGGTATCCATGGCCAACGCGCTGCATGAGCCGGACATGTCCAAAAGGAAAATGGCCGGCATTGCCGGCGTATATGCCGCATTTCAGTACGCCATGCCGATGATCGGCTGGATCTGCGTGCATACCGTCACGGAGAAATTTACAGCTTTCCAGAAATTTATTCCCTGGATAGCCCTGGCCCTGCTTCTCTACATCGGCGGCAAGATGCTCGTCGAGGCGCTGAAGGAGAGAAAGGCAAAGGAGGAGGACATGGTCCGGCCCTCCCTGACGCTGAAGGCCCTGCTCGTTCAGGGCATTGCCACCTCCATTGACGCACTGTCCGTGGGCTTTACCATTGCAGGATATACCGCGGGGCTGGCCAATATGGCAGGTCTTATCATCGCCGTCGTGACCTTTGTGATCTGCTGCATCGGCCTTTTTATCGGCCGGAAAGCCGGAAAACACCTGTCCTGGAAGGCCTCCGTGCTGGGCGGCTGCATCCTGATCGGCATCGGCATTGAGATTTTCCTTAAGGGGATACTCTGAAGCTGGCGAGGGCCCGGTTGAAGAGGGAATGGATACCCAGGTTCCAGCACAGAACCATGCCCAGCACAGCGCCCAGGGCAGCCTGGGCAATTTCATAGGGAAGCTTTATCACGGCATAGGCCAGGGTACTGTAGACAAAGGCCTTGCCGAAGAAATATCCGGTAACCATGATGACTGCGCCGGCGGCAACGCCGAGACCGGCGGCCAGGCGCGGCCGGTTCGGGAAGGCGTGGTGGGATATGAGGGAGATAACCACCGCCTGCAGGCCGTGGACGGCCAGGGAGACGAACATGGGCAGGGGGTAGAAGATAAGGTCGCCGAGGAAGGCGCCGATGCCGCCCACCACAAAGGCCTCCAGGGGATTCAGGAGGATGGCGGCCAGGGTGATCACCACGTCGCACAGGTAAAGATGCCCGCCCGGAACGGGAATGCCGAAGGAGCAGACTGCAATATTCATAGCCATGAGCACAGCCGTAAGCGTCAGACGCAGGGTGGTGCTTTTTTTATTTCCGTACTGCATGAAAAATACCTCTTTACTAAAATTGAAATGAAGTATATAATCTATCTGACCATATAAAAATAACCAGAAAGAAGATTTTTTATAAGATCAGATGAACTATTCCATTTTATCAGAATCAGAGGTTCCGGCTTATATCCAGTTATACCGGTTCCTGGTGCGGGATATCGTATCCGGCGTTTATCCCTTCGGGGCCCGGCTTCCCTCCAAGAGGACCATCGCTTCGGAGACCGGCGTCAGCCTGATCACCGTGGAGCATGCCCTGGCCCTGCTGACGGAGGAGGGGTATATCGAAACCCGCATGCGAAGCGGCTGCTTTGTCCTTTATAAAAGTGCGGATTTTCAGGGAATTCCCGATACGGAGGCCGCCCGCCCGGCCGAACGGACCAGCCTTTCCCGGCCGGAGGATGTGTTTCCCTTCACCGTTCTGGCCAGAACCACGCGGCGGGTGCTTTCGGATTACGGGGAGAGGCTCCTGGCGCGCTCGCCAAATTTCGGCATGCCGGAGCTGAAGACGGAGATCTGCCGGTACCTGTACCGCAGCAGGGGCATACGGGTTCTGCCGGAGCAGGTCATTGTGGGCTCCGGGGCGGAATATTTATACGGGCTTGCGGCCCAGTTCCTGGGCACGGACAAACGCTTTGCCCTGGAGGAACCCTCCTATGACAAGATCCGCAAGGTCTATGAAGCCCTGGGTATTGCCTGCGAAGCGCTGCCCCTGACGGAGGAGGGCATTTCCGCCGCGGCGCTTTCCGCCTGTGAGGCGGATGTACTGCATGTGACCCCCTTCAACAGCTTTCCCTCCGGGGTGACCGCAGGCATTTCCAAAAAGCATGCCTATATCCGCTGGGCGAAAAAACACGGAAGCGTGCTGATCGAGGACAATTACGATTCCGAGCTGACCGTTTCCAGGAAGGCAGAGGAGCCGCTTTTTTCCATGGCGGACGGGGCACGGGTTATCTATATCAACAGCTTCAGCCAGACCATCGCCCCGGCCATCCGGGTGGGCTATATGCTCCTGCCCAGGGAGATGACGGAGCCGTTTCGGGAAAAGCTTGGCTTTTATTCCTGTACGGTGCCGGTGCTGGACCAGATGGTTATTGCGGAGCTTTTAAAAAGCGGGGATTTTGAACGGCATATCAACCGGGTGCGCCGGAAAAAGCGCAGCCGGCAGAAAGAAGAGGTTTATAAATGAACGAAGAACTGACTGCGCAGGCCTATTCGGCGGCTGCGGAACTGTGTGAAAAGGCAAAACTGAAAAAAGGACAGATCCTGGTGGTGGGCTGCTCCTCCTCCGAGGTCTGCGGAGACCGGATCGGGACGAATTCCTCCCTGGAAACCGCCGAGGCGGTGTTTGCCGGTATAGAAAAGGCGGTAAAGGAAAGAGGCGTGTATCTGGCTGCCCAGTGCTGCGAGCACCTGAACCGGGCGCTGATCGTCGAGCGGGAGGCGGTGCCGGCAGCGGAGATCGTCAATGTGGTGCCCCAGCCCAAGGCCGGTGGCTCCTTTGCCACAACGGCCTACCGGCGCTTTCGCGACCCGGTGGCCCTGGAGGAAATCAGGGCGGATGCGGGGCTTGATATCGGCGATACCTTCATCGGCATGCACCTGAAGAAGGTGGCGGTGCCGGTGCGGCTGGAAAACCATGCCATCGGACTGGCCCACGTTACCGCGGCCCGCGTCCGGCCGAAATTCATCGGCGGCAGCCGGGCGGTGTATGATGAAAAATTGAAGTGACGTGACAGGGGGACGGTTCTTTTGTCACCTTTCTGAACCAGAAAGGTGACAAAAGAACCGTCCCCCTGTCACGTCCTGTCACTAATTCTCAGGCTTTAGTTCAGAAGCCCCAGAAGGGAAGAAATCAGGTCGGAGCCGTCGTTTCCGCTGTTGGTCCTGCCAGAGGCACCCATGCCCATGAGCTTGCCGAGCATGCCGGAGACGCCGCCGTTGTCCTGCTGGGAGGCATTGCCGGTGAACATATCCATCAGGTTGCCCACGATGTTGCCGGTACCGTCCAGGTCACCGCCGGTGAACATACTGATAAGGCCGGAGAAATCAAAGCCGCCGGACTGCCTGCCGCCTCTGGCGGAATTCTGGGCCGCGGACAGGCCTGACATCAGCGCGGGGGCCATGTTGTCCAGAAGGCTTTCAGCCTGGTTGTTGTTCATGCCGTTCTGCTGGGCCAGGGCGCTGACCACGTCCTGGGTATTGCCGCCCAGGATATGCTGGATAATGGCGCCGCCGTCGGCGGTATCCGCATTCATGAACTGCTGCATGATGGAAGAGGTATCGGTATGCTGGGTCAGTGCGCCGGCCAGGGAACGGGCACCCTCCTGGGAGGAGGCGTTCTGCGTCAGCTGGTTAATGAGGATGGGCAGGGCCTGGCTGATAAAGGAACCGGTCTGGGATGCGCTTGTGCCGCTTTTTTTGGCGAGGGCATCCACGGAGGACTGATTGGTCATGGCGCCGGTAAGCATTTCCAGTAAATTCATAAGAGACTCCTTTCGGTAATACATGGTTTGTTTGACAAAATCGGAGCCGGAAAGCTGCAGAAGGTTTCCGGCTCCTTTATTATACCATGTAATTTCCCCTGAAGGGATATTTTTTTCTTCGTTTCTTCAGGCATAGGCGAAAAATTTACAGCTGGTTCTGCTGCTCCGCGTAGGGCAGGATGGCGATTTCCAGGTTGCCGTTTTTGGTCCGCAGCTCGTCGATGAAGGCTTTTTCCTCCTTCTGGTTCTTCAGCTGAATCCGGAAGGAGAGGCGGAACATGGAGCCCATGCCGGTGGTTTTCACGCCGGTGCTTTCCGCCTTTGTCAGGTAGCGGGCGAAAATCCCGTCAAAGGTATCGCTGTATTCCAGGGATTCGGGAATGGTAATCCGCAGCAGCCGGTCTGCAGTCATGGACCGGTGCTCGAAAAGCGGGAGGCTGCCGATAATCATGTAAAGGACCGAAAGGCCGATGAGAATAACGATGCCGTAGGCCAGATATCCCATGCCGAAGGCGATGCCCGAGCCCATGGAGAATAAAATCGCGGCGATTTCGTCCGCGCTTCCCGGCGCGGAACGGAAACGGATAAGGCCGAAGGCGCCGCCCACGGCCACGCCGGCGCCGATGTTGCCGTTTACGAAGGTGATAACGGCGCCCACGACGAAGGGCAGCATGGCCACCACGATGAAGAACCGTCTGGTGGACCGGATTTTAAAGCTCATCAGCCAGGCGTAGACAAGGCCGGTGACGATGGCGGCCGCAGCCATCAGGAAAAACTGGGCCGGGGTAACGACGGAGGTATATATGGAATCAAACATTTTCTTTTTCCTTCTCTTTCTTTATTGTACGTGCATCAGCTGCCGGCGGTAGGCCTCTCCGTATTTGGAAAAGCTCGTCTTATATATTTTCCCTTCATCCAGGATGGCTGAAAGCCACAGCGGCATTGCCTGCTGGACCTTTACCTCCAGGATGCACCAGCCCTCCGGCAGGAGGGATATTCCCTCCATGGATTTCGTCAGGTTCAGATAATCCGTGCGGTAGCGGGGATTTTCGTCGATGGTCAGGCGGAGGTCGCCCTCCGGTTCAAAATAAGCGGTCCGGTCATAGATGATCAGGCAGGAGGGAACCAGTGTCCGGTAAAAATCCCGGAAGGCGGTGATTTCCCTGCCCACCTGCCCGCCGGCGAACACGTCGCTTTCCCCGGCGAAGAAGCGTTTCACTTCGGGAAGGACACCCGGCACCCGCCGTTTGTAGACGATGCCTTCGGCCTTCCGCTTCAGCTCCAGGTACACCGGCGTGGTGTCGGTGGCCAGACCGTAGGACCGGAGCCGGATTTTCTCCTTGAAGGCCGGCCTTTCCAGGCTGGCCCGGATAAGCCGGTGGTCCGGCGTGTCATAATACAGGGAAGCGATGGAGGTTCTGCCGAATTCATCCGCTTTCATGTGCGTACGGATTTTCTTTAAGAAAAAGAGCTTCTGAATGGGATTCAGCAGGTATTTCAGTTCATAGCGGGACATGACCGTTATGGGATTTTTCACAACGGGGGAAACGATATCCTCCAGTTTTTCAGCCGTATTCATTTCACGCCTCCTTCTTCAGCGCCTGCCCCAGGGACCGCCCTGGGTGCCCTGGCCGTTCATGCCGCCCCGGCCGCCCATCATCTGGGAGGTGATGGCGTTGGTTTCCACGCCGTTGACGATAATGGTGCCGCCGTTGTACTGGGCGCCCATATCATAATCGAAGGGAGACTGGGCCGTGATGTCCAGGGTGCCGCCGTTCATATAGATATAGCCGTTGGCGTCCACCGCGTCGGTGTCCCCGGCGCCCATGTTAATGGTGATGTAACCGCCGTTGATTTCCACGGTGGGGGTGTAGAGCGAAGATTTGGCAGCCCCGTTGATGCCGTCATCGGAGGCGCTGATATTGATGGTGCCGCCGTTTATCTGGACCCAGGTGGCCTCGAGGCCCTCGCCGGCGGTAATGGTGATATCCCCGTCGTCAACCTGGAGAATGGTATGGGCATGGACGGCGTCGTCGCCGGCGGTGATGGTCAGGGTGCCTCCGCAGAGGTATACGGAGCCGACGGTATCGTCTTCGTCATTTTCCGCATGCATACCGTCCTCGCCGGCCTTAAGGGTAACCGTGCCCGCTGCCATGCTGATGGATTCATTGGCTTCCAGCGCGTCCTCCACGCTGTCCACGGTCAGGGTTCCGCCGGTGATCTTCAGGTCATCCTTGCAGGCGATGCCGTTGTCCGTGGAGGAGACGGTCAGGGTGCCCAGGCCGTTTATGACAAGGTCGTCCCGGGAGAAGATAACCGCATCGGTATTGGTGGTGCCGTCGGCGGTGAAGGTTCCCGTAACCGTCAGGGTGTTTTCCGTGCCTTCTGCGGTGGTCACGAAGACCTTATCCGCGTTTTTGACATAGATGCAGGGGAAATCGGTGTTCGTAATGCTTACGCCGTCCAGTACCAGCTGCACCTTGTCCTCGTCCCCGGCTTCCACAATGATGGTGGTTTCCCCGGAGGTTCCGCTTATGACATAAACGCCGGCGGCGGTAATGGTGATGTCTTCACCGTCCTTTACGGTGAGGTATTCCGCCTCTGACAGGGCTGCGGTCTGGGTGAGGTCTCTTTCGGTAAAGAGGGAGGAGGCGTCAATGGCGCCGTCGGCGGTGACGTTTGCCGTGGTGACCGCCGCTTCCGTTTTGGAAGCAGAGCTGCCTGCATTGCTTTCTGAAACGGCAGAGACAGTGGAAACAGAAGAGGTGACTGCCTGTGTTTCGGTATTTTCGGTGGCTGTATTGCTGCCGCAGGCCGCAAGGGCCGCAGCCAGGATGATGGCCAGGATGATGGCCGGTGCTTTCTTTCTCATGATTTTCCTCCTTTTATAATCATTTCTTTATCGTTTTTTGTTTTCCGCAGCTGCGGAATGATTTCTTTCTGTTATTGACAGCATAAGGTTGAAAAAGTATTGAAATGTGAGAAAAAAACAGAAATTCTGTGAATTTCGGGGCCGGATTGTGAACATTTTCGTAAATGCGGGGCGATTTCCGGCCGCAGCCGGAGCAAAATGTGAAGAATCCGGGACTTGACGCCGTCCCCTCCGGCGCGTAAGATAGTCAGCGGCTGTAAAAAAGGAGAGAACATGAACAGAGCGGAAGTAATCAGACGACTGGGAAAAATAAGCTGGAATAAGGAAGACTGGTGGCTTGTGGCCGGCGGCGCCATGGTGCTTTACGGCCTGCGAGACAGTACCAGGGACCTGGATCTGGGCTGCACCGCCGCCCTTTGCGACCGGCTGGAGGCGGAGGGCCATGTGCCGGAGATAACCCCGGACGGCAGGCGGAAGTTTACCCTTCCCGGCATGGACATCGGCGAACGCTTTGTCTTTGAACGGGTGGATATCGTGGCAGGCATTCCCGTGATTTCGGTCGACGGGCTTCTGCAGATGAAGCGGCACCTGAACCGGCCGAAGGACCAGGCGGACATCAAAAGGCTTGAGGAAGCGGTAAGGGAGGGCCTTCCGGACCTTTCCGAAGAGAACTTAAGCGAGGCGCGGAAAATGGTTCTCGGGCTCGTCTACGATCCGGAGGTACCGGAAATATTAACCCGGCAGAGACCCTTCCAGAACCGGCTGTGGGAATTCAACCGGCTGAGGGCCGATGATTATGAAGAGAAGGAAAGGTACATGCGGGAGGTCTTTGCCGAATGCGGGAAGGACTGTTATATCGAGCTGCCCTTCCATGCGAATTTCGGCGGGCACCATGTGCATTTCGGGGAACACATCTATGCCAATTCCAACCTGACCCTGGTGGATGACGGGCATATTTTCGTGGGGGACCGGGTGCAGTTCGGCCCGAACGTGACGGTGGCCACCGCCGCCCATCCCATTGATGCGGGAAAGCGGGCAAGGGGGCTGCAGTACAACCGGGACGTGCATATCGGTGACAATGCCTGGATCGGCGCGGGGGTGATTATCCTGCCCGGCGTGCATATCGGGAGCAATACGGTCATCGGCGCGGGAAGCGTGGTGACGAAGGATATCCCCGACGGCGTAGTGGCCGTGGGCAATCCCTGCCGCGTGTTAAGAAAAGCGGAAGAAAGAGAATAAAAAATAGAAACTACGGAAGAAGAGGAAAAGCAATGGCATATGTAAGATATTCGAAAATTGACGACCTGCCCAACCGGAGGATCTCAGGAAAGATTACACCGGGCTGTATCTGCCTGGAGGGCGGCGCATTCCGGGGGCTGTATACCGGCGGTGTGCTGGACGCCCTGATGGAGGCGGATATCAATATGGCCTGCACCATCGGCGTTTCCGCGGGGGCGATGAACGGCATCGGCTACGCCTGCGGACAGATAGGCTATGCCTCCCGGATCAACCTGGGCCACAGAAGGGACCCGAAATACGTGGGTCTGGGTGCCTGGAAGAAAAACAAGGGCATCATCGGCTTCGACGTGGCCTTCGGCGCCCCGGACGGCCTCGAACCCCTGGACATCGCGGGGATTCCCGCCGCGGGCAGACGGTATCTGGCCGTGGCCACCAACTGCCTGACCGGCAGGGAGGAATATTTTGAAACCAACGGCACCCGCAGGATTTTAAAGGCCATCCAGGCCTCCGCCTCCATGCCCTTCCTGTCGAAGATGGTGTATATTTCCGGAAAGCCCTATCTGGACGGCGGCTGCGCCTGCAGCATCCCCTATGAATGGGCGCTGAAGGAAGGCTTCGAGAAAATCATTGTGGTGCGCACAAGACCCGCGGACTTCCGCAAGGAGGTCAAAGAAAACAGCCGGCATACCGCCACACACCTGCTGTACGGAAAATATCCCCAGTTTGTGAAAAGCCTGACAGCCGGCAATGCCAATTATAACCGCCAGTGTGAAGAGATCAACCGTCTGGGGGAAGAGGGCAGGATATTCGTGATCAGTCCCTCCCAGCCCGTGACCGTGGGACGGCTGGAAAAGGACGTGGAAAAGCTCGGGGCCCTGTATCACCTGGGCTATGACGATACCGTGGCAAAGCTCGATGCCCTGCGGGCCTACCTGGAGGCGTAAAGCCTCCAAAAGCCCTGCGGGTTTTTACGGGGTGTTCTCTGTCAGCCGCCTGCGCAGGTCTTCATCGTAGACGCAGACACACCACCGGCAGGTGCTTCCCGGCACATCCTCCCGGAAGCCGCAGCGGCAGGTGCCGGTCGCCTCATCCTTTTCCCAGCGGGCCATCTCCTGCGGATGAAGGGGTTCTCCCGCGATAAAGGCGGAAAAGAGGCAGGCGAAGATGATCCAGACGTGGGCTTCCGGCTGATCCGCCATATATTCGTCCAGATAAGCGGAAAGGCGCGTGACCATGGCCTTTGCTTCTTCGGTTTTTACGTTGAGGTCCGGGCCGGATCCGGCCTTTCTGGTCAGCAGCGTCACCATGGTTTTCCGGTTGGGTTCATTGATAACCAGACCTTCGCCGCCCGCAAAAAGGGCGGCTTTTTGTTCTTCGGAGATCCGGGCGGTCATCAGATCCGCCAGGGTATCCGCCGGCAGCAGGGGGCTGTCGGGCAGGGATTTTAAGAAATCGTTCATCGCTTTTCTCCTTCTGCCTGATTTTATCATAAAAGAAGACTTCTTTTCCATGGTAAATTACGTTATAATGAAGATACCAGAAAAGGAGGAAAGAACATGTCATTTGAGAAAGATGTGAAGAAACTCGGCTTTGGTCTGATGCGGCTGCCCAGAAAGGGAGAAGAAATTGACGTTGAACAGGTAAAGGAAATGGTTGACCGGTTTATGGACGCCGGGTTCAATTATTTTGATACCGCCTGGGCCTACGCCGGGTCCGAGGATGCCATCCGGCAGGCGCTGGTGGAGAGGTATCCCAGAGACAGCTTCTATATCGCGACCAAGGCAGCGGTATGGATCGGGTGCAAAACAAAGGAAGAGGCCCAAAGCCAGCTGGAAGTATCCCTTTCCCGTCTGGGCGTGGACTATATTGATTTTTATCTGCTGCATAATATAGGGGAGGGAAGAACCCATTTCTTCGAAGACTTTGACATGTGGTCCTTCCTGAAGGAGATGAAGGCGGCAGGGAAGATTAAGCACTACGGCTTTTCCTTCCATTCCACTCCGGAAGAGCTGGATGCGGTGCTCACCGCCCACCCGGATGCGGAATTCGTGCAGATTCAGCTGAACTATGCCGACTGGGAGAATCCGGCGGTTCAGTCGAAGGCAGTCTATGAAATGTGCAGAAAACACGGCAAGCCCGTGGTGGTTATGGAGCCCGTAAAGGGCGGCCTTCTGGCCAATCCGCCGGAGAAGGTGGCGGAAATCTTAAAAGCCGCCGAGCCCGATATGTCGGTTGCTTCCTGGGGCGTGCGCTTCGCCGCCAACCTGGAGGGCATCATGACCGTGCTTTCGGGAATGAGTGATCTTGCCCAGATGGAGGACAACCTCTCCTATATGAAGGGTTTCACCGGCCTTTCCGAAGCGGAAGAGAAGACCCTGGAGGAGGCAAGGGCCGCGCTGGCCAGCATCCCCCTGATTCCCTGCACCACCTGCAACTACTGCGCGAAGGTCTGTCCGAAGGAAATCGGCATCTCCGGCACCTTTACCGCGAAAAACATGTATACCCTGTACGGCGATCTGAAATACGCGGGTTTCCAGGAGAACTGGCTGGTGGGCGGCCACGGCCGCAAACAGGCGGTAAACTGCATCAAATGCGGCGCCTGCGAGGGTGTATGTCCCCAGCATATTAAAATCCGCGACGAACTGGAAGACGCTGCAAAGCTGTTCGGACAGAAAGCATAACACGAAAACTTTTCCGGCGGGCGGAAGCATACGCCCGCCGGATGAAAGAAGGGGAAAATGAAATATACAGGCTTAACCTACCGTCCGCCCTTTGAGGCAAAATCACTGCTTCTGCAGGTCACCGAAGGCTGCTCCCACAACAAATGCAGCTTCTGCACCATGTACCGGGACATTCCCTTTGCGGAGGAATCCCTGGAGCAGATTGAGACGGATCTGAAGGAGGCCCGGCAGTATGTGCCGGATATCCCCAGGGTATTTCTGGAAAACGGCGACGCCTTCTGCCTGGGTACGGAGCGGCTTCTGGCCATTGCGGACCTGGTGCACAGGTATCTCCCGAAGGTGGAAACCATCACCATGTATGCCTCTGTGAAAAATATCCGCAACAAAACGGACGGGGATCTGGTGCAGTTAAGACAGGCCGGCATCAACGAGATGAACATCGGGGTGGAAAGCGGCCTGGAAAGCACCTTAGCCGCCATGAACAAGGGTTATACGGCAGAAGAGGCCTTTTCCGAGCTGAAAAGGCTGAAGGCTGCGGGCATGGATTACGGCGCGAACATCATCTTCGGCGCTGCGGGACCGGGGAAGGCAAGGGAAAATGCGGAAGAAACCGCAAGGCTGCTGAACGAGACCCAGCCCTTTTTGATTTTCACCGGAACGATCCACGCCGAGCCCGGCTGTCCGTTATACGAGGACATGCAGGCCGGACGCTTTACCGAAAATACCATCGGCGAGTACATCGCGGAGGAAGAATATTTCCTTTCCCTGCTGGACCTTAAGGATACCTATTATTTCGGTCTGCATCCCTCCAACGTCATCCGGATGCACGGCTTCCTGCCCCGGGACCGGGAATACCTGAAGGCGGAAATCGGCCGGCAGAAGGAGAAATTGTCAAAGGTGCTGGACCTTCAGCCTTCCCGGGTATCCGGAGAAGGGGGCATTATCTTCTGATGCATGCAGGAGAAGACCGCAGGAGGCATAAAAGAAGCGTTCGGCCATGAGATGGGAGATTCTTCTGATAATAATTGCGGCTGCGGCCGCCCTTTTGATATTCCTGGCGGTAACGGATGCGGTGGTCATGACCCGGCCGGGCAGATATGCTGCCAAGGAAAAGCCGCCGGAAAACTTTATGATAAAAAAGCCCGTCCAGCGGATGTACCAGAGGGGGCCGGAGTGCGCCGGGTATGCCGGCGCCTATGTGCTCAAAAGCCTGGGACGCGAGGCCGACGGACCGGCCCTGTATAAGGCTATGCGGCCCCTTTTCGGGACCGTGGCCAGGTCGCCGAAGGAAATCCTCAAGGTGTTTGAAAGGCAGGGCATACCTGCACGCTACTTTCGGGGAAACCTGTCGGATCTGGAGGCGGCAGTCAGCCGCGGGGTGCCGGTAATCGCCCTCATCCTTACAAGGCCCGGCCGGAAATGGCTGCATTACGTGCCGGTGGTGGGGTACGACCGGGAAAACCTGTACCTGGCGGACTCCATGGCGGAGGCGGCCAACAGTGATTCCCCCTACTATAACCGGAAAATAAACAGGGCGGATTTCTGCAGGCTGTGGGATACCCGGCAGTTCCTGCTTCCCTTTGTGAGGAACACCTTTATCGTGGCGGAGCCGGGAGAAAAAAAGTAAAGCTAACGGGAAATTCCCGCTTAAAGCGCCGCGGTTTTTTATTTACATCAGTGCTTTAGTGTGTTACTATAGCCGGGTAAATTCACCGGAAGGAGAAGCTTGTTATGAAAATCGTATGCCTTGATCTGGAAGGGGTTCTGGTCCCCGAAATCTGGATCGCCTTTTCCGAAGCCACGAAAATCCCGGAGTTCCGTATTACCACCAGGGACGAACCGGATTACGATAAACTGATGAAATACAGAATCCGCCTGCTCAAGGAGCACGGCCTGGGTCTTCCCGAGATACAGAAGGCCATCGAGACCGTTGACCCCATGCCCGGGGCAAAGGAATTCCTGGATGAGCTGAGAAGCCTGACCCAGGTGGTGATCATCAGCGATACCTTTTCACAGTTTGCCGCGCCTCTGATGAAGAAGCTTGGCTGGCCGACCATTTTCTGCAACGAACTGGTCGTGGCGGAGAGCGGCGAGATCACGGATTACCGGATGCGCTGCACCCCCTCCAAGCTGACCACCGTGAAGGCGCTGCAGAGTGCCGGCTGCGAGACCATTGCGGCCGGGGACAGCTTTAACGATCTGGAGATGATTAAAGCCGGAAAACACGGCTTCCTGTTCCGGACCACGGATCAGATCAGGAAGGATTATCCCGATATTCCGGCCTTTGAGGAATATGACGAATTCCTGGCGGCCATCAAAGAGGCGCTGAAGGACTGACCTTAAGAAACGGGCCTGTTCCGGCAGGGGGCTGTACGGTACAAAACATGAGGTGGACGGTATGAAGGTAAGGGTTATCCGCTCGGGAAGGAAAACCATCGGACTTGAGGTCCGGGATGGGGAAGTGCTGGTGAGGGCGCCCTACTTTGCCACCGAAGCCCATATCCGGCAGTGCCTGGAGGAGCATGCCGGCTGGATAGACAGACAGCTGGCGAAGGCCAGGCAGCAGAAGGCGGAGGCCGGAACGGACGGGCCGCTGACCAGGGAACAGCTCAATGCCCTGGCGGACAGGGCGGTTAAGTACATTCCGGAGCGGGTGCGGTATTATGCGCCGAAAATCGGCGTAACCTACGGCAGGATCACCATCCGGAACCAGAAAACCCGGTGGGGCAGCTGCTCGGCGAAGGGTAACCTGAATTTCAACTGCCTGCTGATGCTGACGCCGCCGGAGGTCATCGACGCCGTGGTGGTGCACGAGCTGTGCCACCGGAAGCAGATGAACCATTCCCAGGCCTTTTACGCGGAAATCCTGAAGGTATTTCCGGATTATCAGAAATGGAATAAATGGCTGAAGGACCACGGCGGGGCCATCCTGAAAAGGATGACCGGCTGAGGACGCAGGCGTAACGAAAAACGGGAGATTTCCGGTGGGTAAGTACTGGAAATTTCCCGTTTTCCGATTATAATGGAGTCTAAGAGACATGCGGTATCCGCAAAGAAATAAAGAAGAGAAAATCTGTTTTCAGACGTGAAAAGGAAAGGAGAAGAACATGTTAAAATCCGAGTGTTTTATTGACCTTCTGGAAACGCCGATGGGCAGAAGAAACAGCTACCTGTGTTTTGCCAATGACAACATGGGAGGCACCCAGTTCGGCAAGAACAGCCTCTATCTGTGCACCTGCAAAAGCGGCGGCTCAGGCATGATGGACCTGATGAGGCCCAATACCTGCCGGCAGATGAAGCTGGAGCTGGTAAAGAACGGCGTAAGCCTTCCCACGGTAATCGATACCACGGAGACGGAAGTCATCTTAAGAAGCGAAGCCGGAAGCATCCGCTTCTGTATTGCTGGAACGGACTATGCCTATGCCTGCGGCGCAGACGGCCTGTCCCTGAAGCTTACGATGCCCAACGCCTTCTTCATGATTCCCATCAACATCGGTGACGGACAGTGGA
Organism: uncultured Lachnospiraceae bacterium; assembly: GCA_902796005.1. Taxonomy (GTDB): domain Bacteria; phylum Bacillota; class Clostridia; order Lachnospirales; family Lachnospiraceae; genus Alectryocaccobium. Next base: position 28,107 of record CADBNF010000097.1, read on the forward strand.
GATTCTCCTTCGGTGAGGGCACGGGCCTGGCCCTTCCCTTTACCGGAACCTTTGCACCTCTTCCCATGGGCGGCTTCCAGATGGACCCGGATGAAAAGGGCGAGCTGTTTTTAGGCATCAGGGAATTCCAGAATGACCCGGCAAAGCAGGATCTTTCCGCCTATCCGGCCTATAAGGATGCGGTGGATGCATTGCAGAAGGAATTTGACGAATTCTGCGATTCCCTGTATCCGAGCCTTCCCGCGGAATTTGAGCCCATGCGCAAGCAGGCCCTGTTCACCACCTGGAGCCTGATGGTGGGCAAGGACGGCATCCACATCTACCAGCACAACATGGTGAAGATGATGCGGTTCGTCTTTGAAAGCTGCTTCGGCTGGCAGCAGGCCATGCAGGCCATCTGCCTGAGCAAAAACATCCGGCTGGCCTGGGATATCCTGATGTCCGGCTTTGACATCCAGGACGAGAACGGACGTATCGCCGATGCGGTGTCCCACCGGGCCGGCATGGGCGGCAGCATGAAGCCTCCCTTCCAGGGCTTTGCCCTGAAATGGCTGATGGAGAACCGGGACTTAAGCGAAATCCCCCTGGAGGACAAACGCTTTGTCTATGACCGTATGAAGAAATGGCTGGAGTTCTTCTTCAATTTCCGGGATCTGGACGGCGACGGCGTCTGGGAAAACCAGAGCATGCTGGAAACCGGCTGGGAAGACGCCTCCTATTTCTACGTGGGCTTCCCCCTGGCCTCTCCGGACATGAACGCCTATACGGTGGTGATGATGGATGCGCTGGCGGCCTTCGGCAGGACCATCGGCGTGCCGGAGGAGGAGTGCGCAGCCCTCACAAAACGGGCGGATGAACTGACGCAGAAAATCATCGACATGTTCTGGAACGGCGAAAGATGGGTGGCGAAGAACCCGGTCACCGGCGCGGTGGCGGACTCCTTAAGCCTGCCCCTGTTCTGCGGCCTCATCCTGGGCAAACGGCTGCCCCAGGAGATTATTGACAAAACCATCGATTTCGTGTTCGGGGAAACCGGCTTTGCCACCCCCTTCGGTTTTGCCTCCGAAAGCACGGCAAGTCCCCGGTTCCGCCACGGCTTCTCCGCGGGCAGCGTCATTATCCCCGGCCAGATCATCATGTGCCTGGCCCTGGAGGAATGCGGACGGGAGGACCTGGCAAAGGAAATGGGCCTTCGCTATGCAAGGTGCTTAAGGGACAACGGCATGTTCCACATCATCAATGCCCTGGACGGCAGCGGAGAGAGGGGCCTGGTGGCCTTTGGCGAGAAACAGCTTTTCTGGTCCGCCTGGGCTTCCTCCGGGTATCTGTTCTTCGCGGATCGTTACGGAAAATAAATGGAGACGGTATTATGGGAAGAGCTTCAGTAAAAGAGAATAAAAACATTTATCAGAAATGCCGGGAAGGCCTGGGACTTACCAGGGAAAAGGCAGGAGAGCTGCTGGAGGTGATACCACCGGAGCGGATCGAGAAGATTGAAAACGAACGATCCTTACCCCACCCGGACGAGGTGGTGATTATGGCGGACAAGTACAAGGCGCCGCACCTGTGCAATTACTACTGCGCGAACGAATGCGCCATCGGCAGCCGGTACGTGCCGGAGATTAACCCGAAGGAGCTGTCCCAGATTGTGCTGGAAATGCTGGCTTCTTTAAATTCCATGCACAAAAAGCAGGAGCGGCTGATTGAAATCACCGCCGACGGCCATATCGGCAGGGACGAGGTGGAGGATTTCATCCTGATCCAGGAGGAACTGGAGCGGATTTCCGTTACCGTGGAGACCCTGCAGCTGTGGACAGAGAAAATGATGGCTGAAGGGATGATTGACAAGGCACTGTACGAAAGCGTCAGGGCCGAGAAAATGAAACAGTAAAGAGCAAAGGGGGCTTCGGCCGGAACTGCAGGAAACCGGCCGGAGCTTTCCGGACAGGAATATTATTGCAATATCTATGTAAAGCAGGAAAACAAAGTACATAGCAATGATTTTACGGAGGATGAACATGACGAACAAGGAAATGTACGATCTCCGCTGGAAAAGGGTGACGGATGCCCTGGCCTTAACCGAGCCGGATACCGTGCCCCTTGCCCCGGTGGTGCAGTGTTACCCCTACATTCAGGCCGGCTATACCATGGCGGAAATTCTTTACGATACTTCCCTGGAGAAGATGAAGGACAGCCTGGTGAAATTCGTAAACAAATACCAGCCGGATTATCTCTTCGGCCAGGACTACGTGGATGCGGGCCAGGGTCCGTCCATGGAGCTTTCCGGGACGAAAACCATCCGCTGGGCCGGCATGCCCGGCAATGTCATCGACGACAACTCCATTCACCAGTTTATCGAATTCCCCATTCTGGAGGATGACGAATACGAGGAGTACTTCACCGACAGGACGGCCTGGGTGCTGAACAAGGGCCTTCCCCGGACCAGCGCGATCTTCGAGCCCTTCCGGAATTTCCCGGCCAAAAGCTTCGGCCTGTTCAACGGCGCGGGTATGGTCGCCCCCTACCTGACCAATCCCGCCTTTAAGGAAATGCAGGAAAAGCTGGAGAAGATCCAGGCCCTGGGCATGGAAAACCGGATGAACCTGGAGAAGGTCAACGCGGAAATCGAAGCCATGGGCTTCCCCACCCCCATGAAGGGCATGGCGGCGGTACCCTTTGACAGCTACAGCGATTTCCTCCGGGGCACCATCAACGGGCTTTCCGATCTGTACATCCATGAGGAAGAGGTACAGGCATATATTGACGAGGAAATGGAAAACCAGATGAATTTCATCAAAATGCAGGGACAGATGATTCCGGGCCGCTGCGTATTCATGGCACTGCACAAGGGCATGGACGGCTTCATGAGCGACGCGCATTACCGTAAGTACTACTGGAATTACCTGCAGAAAATCATCTGCGCAATTATTGACAACGGCATGATCCCCTACATCTATACGGAAGGAAAATATGACAGCCGGCTGGAATGCCTGAAGGAAGTGCCCAAAGGCAAGGTCATCTATCATTTCGAGGATGTGGACATGGCAGAGGCCAAGCGTATCCTGGGCGATACCGCCTGCATCTCCGGCGGTTTCCCGGTCTATCTGCTGGATTACGGCACGAAGGAGCAGGTCATCGACGAATGCAAACGCCTCATCGACGTCTGCGCGCCGGGCGGCGGCTTCATTTTTGAGACGTGCTATGGCATGGACTACGCAAAACCCGAAAATGTGGAAGCCATGGTAGAGACCGTCAGAGAATACGGAAAAAGATAAATAAGAGGCGGATGAACAGTCCGGGAGCGGCATATTTTGCGGTTCCCGGGCTTTTTCTGTCAAAAAAAACGCCGGTTTTTCCCCTGTTTCCCGAAAATATATAGCCATACCGATCGGTTTAAACAAAATTTCGATGTATTATTGTAAAAATTTTTTCTAAAAGTAAAAAACAGGAGAGAAAACAGATGAAGGACAAAGACAACAGAGAAAAGCTTAAAGTGTTCCGCAGCAATCTGACCAGATGCAGGATTGGCCGGGATCTGTCCGCCAGGGAGATGAGCTACCTGATGGGAAGAAGTCCGGGGTACATCAACAGCGTGGAGAACGGCTACACCATCCCCAAGCTGGATTCCGTGCTGGACATGTGTGAGGTTCTTCAGGTGGACCCGGTGGAGTTTTTTGCCGGAACGGGCAGAGGCGGCGATTCGGAAAGGGAAACCGGAGGTGAAATCCTGCTTCCTTAGAAAAAGAGGGGAAGAAGGAGGGAAAAAGCCGAAATCCCCGGGCCGGCCTTCTTGCGAAGCGCTGAATAACTGGGTATAATTATACCGAAGCGGCGCAAACAGCCGCCCAAGAAAGACGATCAGGAGTTCAGCAATGAGATATCCGGCATTTTTAAAGGAAAAGGGGAGGATCGGTTTTATCGCGCCTTCCTTCGGCTGCGCGGGAGAGCCTTACCGCACCTGTTTTGAGGCGGCGTTAACGAAATTTACCCGCATGGGCTTCACCGTGGTGAAGGGCCCGAACGCCTATGAGGAAAAGGGCCTGGGCAAGAGCAATACCCCCGAAAAGTGCGGGGAAGAGATCAACACCTTTTTCCGGGAGGACCTCTGTGACTGCATCATTTCCTGCGGCGGCGGGGAGACCATGTGTGAGGACCTGGACTACGTGGATTTTGAGGGGATAAAGGAAGCCCCTGCAAAATGGTACATGGGCTATTCGGACAACACCAACCTGACCTTCACCCTGCCAACCCTGGCGGATACGGCGGCCGTTTACGGCCCCTGCGCGGCGAATTTCGGCATGGATCCCTGGCATCCTTCCGTGCAGGACGCGCTGGATCTCCTTACGGGAAAGAAGCTGGTCATGGAAAACTATGACGGCTGGGAAAAGGAGAAGCTTAAAGACGAGGAGCATCCCCTGCTTCCCTATAACATCACCGAGCCCTTCGGTATGCAGGTGTTTACCCCGGACAGAACCGGGGCCTGCGCCTCCGGCAGGCTTATCGGCGGCTGTCTGGACATCCTGCAGATTCTGTGCGGAACGAAATACGACAAAATGGCGGAATTTTCGGAAAAATACGCTTCCGACGGCATCCTGCTGTTTTTTGAGAGCTGTGACCTGAATCCCATGGGTATCCGCAGGGCCCTGTGGCAGCTGGAAAGCGCGGGCTGGTTTTCCCGCGTGAAGGGCTTCCTTGTGGGCAGGGCCTTCCATTATGACGAGGAATTCGCCGGAATGAACCGGATCAACGCGGTCATGGGCATTCTGGAAAAATACAATGTTCCGGTGTTCATGGACGTGGACCTGGGACATCTGCCGCCCATGATGCCGGTCATTTCCGGATCATATGCCACCGTAAAAGCCGGGGAGGGTTCCCTGCAGCTGCAAATGGAACTGAGATAGGAGGGAACAGCCATGAAAGTAGTACTGGAAAATCTGACCAAAAGATTTCCAAACAGTAACAAGAAACAGCCGGAGGTGATAGCCGTCAACAGCTTCAGCTTCGAGATTCCCGACGGTAAGCTTATCGGGCTTTTAGGTCCCTCGGGCTGCGGCAAAAGCACGGCTCTGAACCTGATCTGCGGGCTGGAGACCCCCACGGAGGGTAAAATTTATTTCGGGGATACGGATGTGACGGACCTTCCCCCGGAGCTTCGCGGCGTGGGCATGGTCTTCCAGAATTATGCTCTTTACCCCCATCTCACTGTGCGGCAGAACATCATGTTCCCCCTGGAGAACCTCAAAGGCGACAAAAAGCTGACCAAGCAGCAGATGCTGGAGAAGGCCGAAGAGGCCGCAAGGCTGGTGCAGATCCAGGATTATATGGACAGAAAACCCTCGGAGCTTTCCGGCGGACAGCAGCAGAGGGTGGCCATCGCCCGGGCCATGGTAAAAATCCCGAACGTGCTGCTTCTTGACGAGCCGTTGTCAAACCTGGATGCCCGGCTCAGACTGCAGACCCGGGAGGAAATCCGCCGTATCCAGCGTGAGACGAAGGTCACCACGATTTTCGTTACCCACGACCAGGAGGAGGCCATGAGCATTTCCGACCTCATCGTGGTCATGAAATCCGGCGTTATCCAGCAGATCGGAAAGCCCCAGGAGGTCTATGACGACCCGGTGAACCTTTTCGTGGCCAAATTCCTGGGCACGCCTCCCATCAACGTCTTCTTCGGCAGCGTGAAGGCCGGGAAGCTGTATATCGGGAAGGAAGCGGTGCTGGACGTGGCCGGCGTAGAGGACAGGGACGTGTATGTGGGCGTACGGCCGGAGGGCTTCTGGCTGGCCGAGGACGGCGCCCTGACCTGCAACCTCCACGCTGTGGAGGTCATGGGCCGGGATACCTCCGTGGTATCGGATCACGAGGCCCTGGACAGCATCACCATCCGGTCCATCATTCCCGCGGAGGAACAGGTGGATACGTCAAAGAGCACCGTACGCTTCAACCTGAAGCCCTTCAAGGTGGAGCTGTTTGACCGGGAAACCGAAGAACGGATTTATTTCGAAGCCATAGAACCCTCCCGGGTGGCCGGCAGGGACATGGTTTCTCCTGACGGGAAGCAGTAAGGAGGCAGAGATGACGAAGAATAAGTCCAAAGCCTGGCTGTATCTGCTGCCGGCGCTTATTTTCCTCGGGATATTCATGGTGTATCCCCTCTTCGACGTGATTATCTACTCCTTCGAGGAAGGGTATAACTCCGCATCCCAGACCTTTTTCGGGGTGGGCGGCTACAATTTCTCCTATGTGCTCCATGACCCCTATTTCCTGCAGGCCGTGAAGAACACCCTTATCCTGGTTGTCATCACGGTGCCGGTGTCCACAGGCATCGCCCTGCTGATTTCCCTGGGATTAAGCTCCATCAAAAAGCTGAAGGAGCTTTTCCAGACGGTTTTCTTCCTGCCCTACGTCACCAATACCCTGGCGGTGGGCCTGGTCTTTATGATTCTGTTCAAGAAAACCGCCTATACGGAGGGCATGGTCAACCTGCTGATTAATTTCTTCGGCGGGAATTCCGTGGACTTCATCGACGGTCCCTACTGGGCGAAAATGTTCGTCCTGTGCTTCTATACCGTCTGGGTGGTCATGCCCTTCAAGATACTGATCCTGACCTCCGCCCTGGCTTCGGTGAACCAGGATTATTACAAGGTGGCCAGGGTGGACGCCACGCCCAGATGGCGGGTGTTCACGAAGATCACCCTGCCCATGATTTCGCCCATGCTGTTTTACCTTATCATCACGGGCTTTATCGGGGCCTTCAAGGCCTATTCCGATGCGGTTGCCCTCTTCGGGACGAACCTGAATACGGCGGGCATGAATACCATTGTCGGGTATGTGCTGGATATGCTCTACGGCGATTCCGGCGGCTACCCGTCCTACGCCTCTGCGGCGGCGCTGATTCTGTTCGCCATTGTACTGACCATCACCTGTATCAATCTTCTGGCAAGCCGGAAGAATGTACGGTATTAAAGGAGGTGCGGATATGGGAAGCAAAGAAGCATATAAAAAAGCCCAGGCCGCAGCCAGGGTAAGGGGGAAGATCCTCAAGACGATCATTTACATCCTGCTCGTCATCTGGGGCGTTATCGTGCTGTTCCCCTTCTACTGGATGATCCTGACCTCCCTGAAAAGCTACGGCGCCTACAACTCGGAATACATTCCGCAGCTTTTCACCACCTCGCCCACCTTCCAGAACTACCTGGACGCCTTCAATACGGTGCCCCTGGGCAGGTATTTTTCCAATACCATTATTTTCACCCTGGTGACCACGGCCCTGATGCTGGTGGTGATCGTGCTTTCCGCCTTTGCCTTTTCCAGGCTGGAATTCAAGGGGAAGAACGTGCTGTTTACCCTGTTCCTTTCCCTGATGATGATCCCCAACGAGCTGGTCATCATCACCAACTTCCAGACCATCACCAACCTGGGACTGCGGAACACCTTCCTGGGCCTCATACTGCCCTCGGTGACCTCGGTTTTCTACATCTATCTGCTGAAGGAGAATTTCGAGCAGATACCGGACGAGCTGTACAAGGCGGCCAAGGTGGACGGCACCTCCGACCTGAAATACCTGCTGAAGGTGATGATCCCCATCTGCCGGCCCACGCTGGTGACCATCGTCATCCTGAAGGTTATCGAATGCTGGAATTCCTACGTATGGCCCAGGCTGATTACCGATGACGAGGCCTATTTCCTGGTCTCCAACGGCATTCAGGAAATCCGGGAAAACGGCTTCGGCCGGGAAAACATACCCGCCATGATGGCGGCGGTGGTGGTGATTTCCGTCCCGCTCATCATCCTCTTCCTGATATTCCGGAAGAAAATCATGGCCGGCGTGTCCAGAGGAGGAACCAAGGGATGAGGAAAGGTTGGAAAAAATGTCTCGGCATGGTGCTGGCCGTCCTGGTCCTGGCGGGGCTTTTCACCGGCTGCCACGGTTCGAAGGGGATTGCCACCTTTACCGTGCCGGAGGAATTTGACGACTCCAGGAAGTATGAGATTACCTTCTGGGCGAAAAATGACACCAACAAAACCCAGGTGGATATTTACAACAAGGCCATCGAGGATTTCGAGGCGCTTTACCCCAATATCACCGTAAATATCCGGCTGTACACGGATTACTCCCGGATCTACAACGACGTCATCACCAATCTGGCCACGAAAACCACGCCCAACGTGTGCATCACCTATCCGGACCACATCGCCACCTACAAAACCGGCGACAATGTGGTGGTGCCCCTGGACCAGCTGATGACCGATGAAAAATACGGCCTCGGGGGCAGTGAGGTGCGCTTTGACGCGCCGACAGTGTCCGAGGTGGTGCCGGAATTCCTGGAGGAGGGTAAAATCGGCGGCGTCTACTATGCCCTGCCCTACATGCGCTCCACAGAGGCCACCTATGTGAACGTGGACATGGTGGAAAAGCTGGGCTATACGCTACCCGAGGTGCTGACCTGGGATTTTGTCTGGGAGGTGTCCGAAGCGGCGATGAAGAAGGATGCCGAGGGCAATTTCCTGGTGAACGGCCAGAAGGTCATGATTCCCTTTATCTACAAGTCCACCGACAACATGATGATCACCATGCTCAAACAGCTGGGGGCGGACTATTCCACCGATGCGGGGGAGATCAAAATCTTCAACGATACCACGAAGGAAATCCTCCTGACCGTGGCAGAGCATGCGGGAACCGGTGCCTTTTCCACCTTCAAGATCTCCAGCTATCCTGCCAATTTCCTGAACGCGGGGCAGTGCATTTTCGCCATCGACTCCACGGCAGGCGCCACCTGGATGGGCTCGGAAGCCCCGCTGGTGGATATTTCCCCGGACAAGCTGGTGCAGTTCGAGACAGCGGTAAAAACCGTGCCCCAGTACGACACGGAAAACCTGAAGATGATTTCCCAGGGACCCTCTCTTTGTATTTTCAACAAGGATGATCCCCAGGAGGTGCTGGCATCCTGGCTGTTCGCCCAGTACATGCTCTCCAATCCGGTGCAGATTGCCTACTCCGAGACTGAAGGCTACATTCCGGTGACCCTGAAGGCCCAGCAGTCGGAGGAATACCGGCAGTACCTGGCGGATATCGGCAAGGACAACAAGGAGCATTACCGGGTGAAGATCGAAGCCGCGCAGCTTCTGATGGACCACACCTCGGAAACCTTCGTCACGCCGGTCTTCAACGGCTCCGCCTCCCTGCGGGATGCGGCCGGGCAGCTGATTGAGAACACCGCCAAATCGGTCCGCAGGAAGGAAACCGTCAACGACGCCTACATCGAAAAGCTGTATGACGACATCACCAGCCTCTACCGGCTGGACCAGATCAATACCGGAGGCGGGACGTCCAAGGCCGACCTGGGACCGCTGCCTGCCATGTCCAAAGGGCTGCTGGCCGCCCTGGTCATCGTTTGGATACTGATTCTTATCTACGTCATCAGCGGCGCAGTGAAAAAACGAAAAGCAGGAAAATAAAGGAAAGACCGCCGGCGAGGCGGTCTTTTCTACTGAAAAAAGAGCGAAAATTTTGGTAATTCTGCCGAGTTTATGCACACTTGCACATTTCCTCCTGTTCATGTATAATTCGATTTGTTGATTATCCCCCCCGGGGGGTTTATTTTTTGATATTTCGGAGGAAAAAACATGAGTGCTTTAACGGATTTGATTTTTGCCGGATCAAATGCAGTAGCAGGACTTACCGAAGGCGCGGTAAATGCCGCCATAGAGCAGTACGGACCGGAAACAAAGATTGCTTTTCCGGATACGGCCTACTTCTTCCCGACCATTTATGCAGCCACCGGTGTAAAGGTGACCAAGCTGGGTGATCTGCCGGCCTGCGTAGGCGTTTTAAAGAGCCTGATTACCAACAAGCCCGAACTGGGCGATGCCTTAAATGCCGGCCTTGCGACCGCGGTGGGCGCGGAAATTATCGAAGGCCTGAAATACGTAAACGGCGCGAACCCCTATGAAAACGAAAGCGGCATCGGCTTTGTTCCCGATCCGGTTATCCGTTCCCTTGGCGTTCCCCTTGTTACCGGAGACATTCCCGGCGTGGCCGTGGTTCTGGGCAAGGCGGACAGCGTGGAAGAGGTATCCGATATTGTCAAGGATTACCAGTCCAAGGGTATCATGACCTTCCTTATCGGCGATGTCATCGAGCAGCTGCAGGAAGGCGGCGTTAAGATGGGCCTGGAGTTCCGTGTGGTTCCCCTGGGTCATGACGTGACCGCCGTTATCCATGTTGTAACCGTAGCCATCCGTGCGGCGCTGATCTTCGGCAGCATCCAGCCCGGCGATCTGCCCGCCCTTCTGACCTACACCAAGGACCGTGTACCGGCCTTTGTCAATACCTTCGGCCCCTTGAATGAAGTGGTGGTTTCCGCCGGTGCCGGCGCCATCGCCCTTGGCTTCCCGGTTGTTGTGGATCAGGAAATCGGCGACCTGGCCGTTCCCGGCGCCCTGGAAAGCGAAACCGATCACAGCCATACCGTAAGAAGATCCCTGGATTTGCGCAACATCAAGATCAAGGTCAAGGAAATCAAGATTCCCGTGAGCTTTGCCTCTGCCTTTGAAGGTGAAATCATCCGGAAGAAGGATACCAGGGTAGAGTTCTACAGCGGAAAGAACGTTACCTGCGAGCTGGTGAAAACCGTTCCCATGGACCAGATCGAAGACCACAGCATCATCGTGGACGGCCCGGAAATCGACAGCGGCGAGACGGAATACGCCCTGGCTACCTACGTGGAGGTGGCCGGCACGAAGATGCAGCCGGATTTCGAATCCGTTATCGAGCGGCATTTCCATCAGTGGATTAACTATATGGAAGGCGTTATGCATACCGGACAGCGGAACCAGTTCCGTATCCGTATCAGCAATGAAGCCTTCGAAAAGGGCCTTCGCCTGAAGGATTTCGGCGAGGTTATCTACGCCATGATCATGGACGAATTCGACGCGGTTGTGGACAGATGCCAGGTTCGCCTGGTGACCGATCCGGTTAAGGCTGCGGCAATCCTGAATGACGAAGCCATGCCCACCTACAATGCCAGAGACGACCGCCTGAACAGCATGGTGGATGAGTCTGTGGATACCTTCTATACCTGCACCATGTGCCAGAGCTTTGCCCCGGCCCACTGCTGCGTGGTTACCCCCGAAAGACTGGGCCTGTGCGGCGCGGTTTCATGGCTGGATGCCAAGGCCACCAATCAGCTGAATCCCGTCGGCCCCTGCCAGCCCATCGCCAAGGAGGGCTGCCTGGACGAGCGTACCGGCCGTTATACCACCGTCAACGAGATGGTTTCCGCGGCAACCCAGGGTGCGGTAACGAACGTTACCCTGTACTCCATCCTTGAGGATCCGATGACCAGCTGCGGCTGCTTCGAGTGCATCTGCGGCATTATCCCCGAGTGCAACGGCCTGGTTATCGCCAACCGTGAGTACAGCGGCATGACCCCCACCGGCATGACCTTTGGTGAGCTGGCCTCCATGACCGGCGGCGGCGTGCAGACCCCCGGCTTCATGGGCCACGGCCGTCACTTCATCGGTTCCAAAAAGTTCGCCTCCGCCGAGGGCGGTATTGAGCGTATCGTGTGGATGCCCAAGGAACTGAAGGACGATGTGGCGCCCAGACTGAACGCCACCGCCAAAGAGCTCTACGGTATCGACAATTTCTCCGATATGATCGCGGACGAGACCGTTACCACCGATTCCGCAGAGCTGATGAACTGGCTGGCGGAAAAGGGCCATCCGGCCCTGGATATGGAGCCCATTATGTAATTTCCGGCGGAATATGCCGTACATACAGGTTATCCTGTGAAAAATGGGTGAATTTCCTTGATTTTCTTTTGGATTTGACTATAATATGGCTTGTCGGATTTCCGGCAAGTCATATTTTGTTTGTCAGTCATGACAAACAGGTAAAAAAAGAGGAGAGTAAACATGAAGAAAAAAGTAATTGCAGTTGCCCTTGCAGCCTGCTTCGCGGTATCTTTCGCCGCCTGCGGCAGCAAAAGTGGTGAAGCAGCCAGCGCTGTAAGCGAAGCGGCCAGCGCCGTAAGCGAAGCAGCTTCCGAGGCAGCCAGTGCAGTCAGTGAAGCAGCCAGCGCTGTTTCTGAAGCCGTTGCAGACGTTGTAGTCATGAGCCATGAGGAGTATGTAGCAGCTCCCGTTGATTCCCTGGTATGCGTAGAGACCTACGTACAGGCGAAGCAGAGCTGGTGGCAGGATACCGCATCCGTTTACTGCCAGTCTGAGGACGGTGCTTACTTCCTGTACAGCATGCCCTGTTCCGAAGAGGAGTTCAATACTGACCTTGCCATCGGCAACAAGATCCGTGTAACCGGTTACAAGTCCGAGTGGTCCGGTGAAGTTGAAATCACCGATGCTACCTACGAAGTAATCGAAGGCGAAACCTTCGTGGCTGAACCCGTTGACGTTACCGCTCTTCTGGGCACCGAAGAACTGAATGCCCATCAGAATGAGCTGGTTTCCTTCACCGGTCTGACCGTAGCCGACAAGGGCGACGGCGCTGCCTTCCTGTACAAGTGGGACGGCTCCGGTGTGCAGGGTGACGACCTTTACTTTGATGTAACGGATGCCGCCGGCAACACCTACAGCTTTACCGTTGAGTCTTATCTCTGCGGCGCAGACACCGAGGTTTACCAGACAGTTGAAAACCTTAAGGTTGGCGACGTTGTCGACATGACCGGTTTCCTGTACTGGTACGAGGGACCCAACCCGCACATCACTTCCGTAACCGTAAAGTAATTTAAGGTTTTATGAAGCTTTTCAGCAGCCATCCCGTTTGCGGGGTGGCTGCTGTTTTTTTTGTAAAAAGATTGAGTAGAATCGTTGTTCTGCGGCGCAAACGGTATGATTGGGGGCCCGGCCCGGGTAGTGGTAAAAAACAGACCCGGCAGACAGAACAAGCCGACCTTTGACACAAGCCGTATTGAAAACGCCGCACCCGCAAAAGACGGACA
>CADBNF010000098.1 GCA_902796005.1 uncultured Lachnospiraceae bacterium
CACCAGTTTGATCAGCTTGTTCAGGGAGCGGATCATTTCCGACTGTTCCCCTTCCTTGCTGGCTTTGGCCTGGATGGTCAGCTTGGAAATGTAGGAATCCGCGCCTACCTTTTCCAGGCGGGCCCGGCAGGTGCCGGACACCACGAAGCTGCCGGACATGAGGGTGTCCCCGGCTTTCTTGCTGATTTCGTCGGATTCACCGGTCAGCAGGGATTCGTTTACGGAGATTTCCCCGTCCACCACAACGGCGTCCGCGCAGATCTGGTTGCCGGCCTCCAGGATGACGATGTCATCGATGACCAGCCGCTCGGAGGGGATTTCCCTGACCTTGCCGCTGCGGATGACCTTTGCCTTGGGGGCATTCATCATGCTCATCTTTTCAAGGGTTTTCTTGGCGTTCATCTCCTGGATGATACCGATGAGCACGTTGGAGGTGATGAAGATCAGGAAGGTCAGGTCACGGAAAGCGCCTACAAGGATCAGGAGAATGGCCAGGATCAGGAAAATCAGGTTGAAGTAGGTGAACAGGTTCCCCTTAATGATTTCCGCCGTGGTCTTCTGGTTGGACTTTACGGCGACGTTATCCCAGCCGTTTTCACGGTAGAGCTTTGCCTGCTCCAGGGAAAGCCCCCTGTCCGGATCCACCTCGACGCGGGTGATGGGCCTTCTCTTATGTTCTTTATCTTTAGTACGTCGTGTTTTTTTCATAATAGAGAATTATAACATAGAGTTCCTTATTTCACAAGGTGAATACCGCTGATATCTGTGCCCGCAAGAAGGGAGTAATTGGTATGATAAACAACAAAGCCGGGAATATTGCCCTTCGGCTTTTTCAGGTTTTTCCGCAGGGTATAATCCACCTCCGCCTTTTCCGAGGCCCGCAGGGAGGAATAGAAGGCGGCCAGGGCCGCGGCCTCTTCAAAGGTACGGTCCGGGACCTCCTTTCCGCCGCAGCGCAGGATGACGTGGCTGCCGGCAGCGCCCTTTACGTGGAACCACCAGTCGTTGCCCTCCGCCATGCGGAAGGTCAGGTCCTCGTTCTGGTAATTGTTTTTGCCCACATAAAGGTCAAAGCCGTCGGAGGAAAGGTAGTGCAGGGGCTTCGATTTGGTCCGGACGCCCTTTTTGTTCTTCCGGTCGGTCTTTTTCGCATAACCGAAATCCGCCAGCTCGTCCCGGATATCCTTAAGGTCCGCTTCGTCCTGGGCAGTTTCCAGCGAAGCCCTGATGCTGGTCAGGTGAGCCAGGCTTTCCTTCGTTTCCTCTATCTGTTCGGAGACGGAGGCGGCGGTCCGCTTCATTTTGTTGTATTTCTGGTAATAATGCTGGGCGTTCTGGGAGGGTGTCAGGGTTTTGTCCATGGGGATTTTCACCCTTTCCCCGGTATAGTAGTTCAGGGTTTCGAGAACGTCGCTGCCTTCCTGGGCATCATACAGGGAGGCGTTGATAAGCTCCCCCCAGATACGGTATTTGTCCATCTTTTCCGTATCCGCCAGCTGCTTTTCCTGCAGGGACAGCTTCCTGGAGGTGCGCTCCAGGGCGGTGGATACGATTTTGCGCAGGTCCGCGGAACGCTGCCGGATGCGGGAGGCCGTTTCCTTCTGGGTATAGAAGGCGGAAAGCATGCCGGAGATATCCTCGTATGTCTGCCTCTGAAGATCCCGGTACATCAGGCTTTCCGTCACGAAGAATTCCCGGGGCTTCTCCTGATCGTAATAGATGGCAAAGGAAAATTCGCCCTTTTCCGTCTGCCGGCACAACCGGTCAAATTCCTCTGCCAGCCGGAGAAGCTCCTCCGCCGTGCAGCTGTCCGGCACCTTCCGGGAATCCAGGCCGGCCCGGAAAACCAGCTCCTCAGCCAGGGAGGTGGAAAAGCCGGTGAAGGCAGCGGTGACTGCCCGGGCAAGGGGGAGGTTCCCGGTTGTGATCTTCTGAAGGAACGTTTCTTTGTCAACGGTGAGGGGATTCTGCTTTTCCAGGGCCTCCGGAAGGAAATAGGGCCGTCCGGGCAGCACCTCCCTGAGGGAGCTCATGTGGGAGGATACCCTTCGTACGGCATCCAGGATCATTCCCTCGTCGTCGGTGAAGATAAGGTTGCTGTATTTGCCCATCATTTCCAGGATGAGCTTTTTTCTGCATTCATCCCCGAGCTCGTTGCGGTGCTCGATGACAAAGACAAGGATCCGGTCCATGTCGGGCTGTTGGATATCCGTTATCCGGCCGCTGCCGATGTGCTTCCGGAGAAGCATGCAGAAGGCCGGCGCGGTCATGGGAGAGGGCTTGTTCTCCTCCGTCAGATAGGCCAGGGGCAGGGCGGGATTGGCCGACAGAAGGAGCCGGACGGATTCCCCGCGGTTTTTAATATGTATCAGTATTTCATCGGGTTCGGGCTGGGCGATTTTCGTTATCAGGCCGCCGCAGAGGCAGTCCTGGAATTCCTTTCGAAGCGCAGCCACCGCAAAACCGTCAAATGCCATGGTATACTCCTGTTCTTCAGATGGATTCCCTTCCCGAAGGAAGGCGTATCTTTCTCTACAATATAAAGGAAGATACGGGAAAATACAATCGGAAAGAAGGCTCTTTCCGGGAAAATATTCAGGGTAAAGCGGGGAAGATTCCTTGCAAAAGGTGAAGGAAAATGCTATAGTTATCAGGTTAATAAGGTTACGATGAGAAAGGTGCACCCATGATCTACAGTATGACCGGCTTCGGCCGTTATGAATATGCCGCGGAAGGCCGCAGGGTTTCCGTGGAAATCAAATCCGTCAACCACCGTTATCTGGACCTGAATATCCGCATGCCCAGAAGGTTCAACCGTTTTGAAGCGGCCTTAAGGAAGCTGCTCGGCGAATATATGTCCAGGGGCAAGGTGGATGTGTCGATTTCCTACGAGGACATGGCGGAAAGCGCCGCCTCCCTTTCCTACAACCGGGAGCTGGCGGCTGCCTACCTGTCCCACATGAAGGAAATGTCAGAGGACCTGGGTATCGAGATGGACGTGAAGGTTTCCGATCTGATGCGCATGCCGGAGATTTTCACCATGGAAACGCCGGAGACCGACGAGGAGGAGCTGTTCCGCTTCCTGACCGTTGCCGTGGAGCAGGCCGGGGAAGCCTTCCGTGCCTCCAGGCAGAAGGAGGGTGAAGCCCTGCGGGAGGACCTTCTTGGAAAGCTTGCGGTCATGGCGGAAAACGTCAGCGCCGTGGAGGCCAGGTATCCCGATATCCTGAAGGAATACGAGGAAAAGCTGCGCACGCGGCTGAACGAGGTCCTTGGGGATGCCAGGGTGGACGAGCACGTCATCGCCACGGAGCTGGTGGTCTATGCGGATAAGCTCTGCACGGATGAGGAGACCGTCCGGCTGAAGAACCACATCGAAACCATGAAGAAAGACCTGGAAAAGGGCGGCGCCCTGGGCAGAAAGCTGGATTTCCTGGCGCAGGAGATGAACCGGGAGGCCAATACCATCCTTTCCAAGTCCAATGATCTGCGGACCTCCGAGATCGGCATCAGCCTGAAGACCGATATCGAAAAGGTCCGGGAGCAGATCCAGAATATAGAATAAAAGGAGCCGGATTATGAGCAAACGAGGCCTGCTTATCGTAGTTTCCGGATTTTCCGGAGCCGGAAAAAGCACTGTCACAAAATATCTGGTGAAGAACTATCCCGGATATGCCCTTTCCATTTCCGCCACCACCAGGGATCCGAGACCCGGCGAGGTCGAGGGGAAGGATTATTTCTATGTCACGAAGGAGCATTTCAGGGAAATGATCGCCTCCGACAGCCTGATGGAGTATGCGGAGTATACCGACAATTATTACGGTACGCCGAAGGCCTTTGTGGAGGAACAGCTGGCAAAGGGAAATAACGTTATCCTGGAAATCGAAGTCCAGGGTGCCTTTATCATCAAGGACAAATACCCGGATGCGGTGCTGGTGTTCGTGACGGCGCCCTCCATGGAGACCCTCATCAAACGGCTCAGGGACCGCAAAACGGAAACCGAGGAAAAGATTCAGAAGAGAATCGCCCAGATGTCCCGGGAATACCGGTACATTCCCCGCTATGAGTACTATGTGCTCAATGACGAAGTCGAGAAGGCAGCAGAAAGACTGGACGCCGTTATCCGTTCGGAAAGCTATCGTACGGAGAGATGTCCGGAGATTCTGGAAGATATAGAAAAGTATTTAGGAGGCACAAAATGATACATCCGTCTTATCTGGAACTGATGAATGCCATCAATCAGGAGGAAGGGGAAAACTTCGAAAAGGTTAAGAGCCGTTATTCCGTGGTCATTGCCGCAGCCAAGCGGGCGAGACAGCTGACGGACGGCGCAACCCCCAGAGTTCCCGTAGCCCCGGGCATCAACAAGGTGCTTTCCACTGCGGTGGATGAGCTCTATTCCGGAAAGGTACACCTGATTCATCCGGAAGCCGCGGAAGAGGAAGAGGCAGCGGAAGCCGTGCCGGAGACTGAGGAAGCGGCGGAAGAAGCTGCCGCGGCCGAAGAAGCCTGAGACTTATGCGCAGCGTATATTTTGTTTCCCTGGGCTGTGACAAGAACCTGGTGGATTCCGAGCATATGCTCGGGGATCTTGCCCGGAAAGGGTACCGGGTCTGCGATGATCCTGCGGAAGCGGAGGTTATCGTTGTCAATACCTGCAGCTTTATCCTGGACGCCAGCGAGGAGAGTGTGAACACCATCCTGGAAATGGCGGAGATTAAGAAGGAAGGAACCTGCAGGGTCCTGGTGGTAACCGGGTGCATGGCCCAGCGTTATGCGGCGGAAATCCGGGAATCGGTGCCGGAGGTGGACGCAGTTCTGGGCACCAACAGCTATGATTCTCTTGCCGATGCCATCGAGCAGGTTTACGATGGGGAGCATCCGGTGATTGTAAAGGATCTTACCGGTATCCCTGCCCATACCGGCGGACGGCTTATGACCACCGGCGGGCATTACGAATACCTGAAAATAGCCGAGGGCTGCAGCAAGCACTGCAGCTACTGCATTATTCCCTCCCTGAGAGGCAGTTACCGTTCGGTACCCATGGAGGAGCTTCTGGAGGAAGCCCGCCGCATGGTGGAGGACGGGGTGCGGGAGCTCAACCTGGTGGCCCAGGAAACCACGGTTTACGGCGTGGACCTTTACGGGGAAAAGCGCCTGCACGTGCTGCTGCAGGAGCTGGCGAAGATTCCCGACCTTCGGTGGATCCGGATACTTTACTGTTATCCGGAGGAAATCTATCCGGAGCTTATCGAGACCATGAAGCAGGAGCCCAAGGTCTGCCATTACCTGGATATGCCCATCCAGCACTGCAATGACGATATCCTTCGCCGCATGGGCCGGAAAACCACAAAGGCGGATCTGCTGGCCATCATCGCCCGGCTGCGTAAGGAAATCCCGGATATTGCCCTTCGCACGACGCTTATCGCCGGCTTTCCCGGGGAGACGGAGGCGCAGCATCAGGAGCTTCTGGATTTTGTGCGGCAGTGCTGTTTCGAACGTCTCGGCGCTTTTGCCTATTCCCGGGAAGAGGGAACGCCTGCAGCTTCCTTTGAGGGACAGCTGGAGGATGCGGTAAAGGAAGCCAGAAGGGATGCGCTGATGGAGGCGCAGCACGACCTGGCAGAGAAGAACGGCCGGAAGCAGATAGGCCGTGTGCTTCCCGCTTTTGTGGAGGGACGCCTTACGGAGGATGATTCCTGCGTGTGCAGAACCTATATGGACGCCCCGGATGTGGACGGGTATCTGTTCGTGGATACGGAGAAGGACCACATCAGCGGTGATTTTATTACCTGCCGGATTACCGGCGCCTATGAATATGATTTGACAGGAGTAGAGATTGATGAATCTGCCGAATAAGCTGACCATTTTCCGCGTGATTCTGGTTCCCTTTTTCGTTGTTTTTATGAAACTGATTCCCCTTCACCCGGCATGCCGGTATGTTGCCCTTATTATTTTCGTCGTGGCGAGCCTGACGGATCTGCTGGACGGCAAGATCGCCAGGAAATACGACCTGGTTACGGATTTCGGCAAGTTTATGGATCCCCTGGCGGATAAGCTTCTGGTGTGCTCCGCCATGATCTGCCTGATTTCCACCGGGCAGCTGGCCGACTGGATGGTCATCATCGTGGTGGGCAGGGAATTCGTTATCAGCGGATTCCGCCTGATTGCCGCCAACAACAACGTGGTCATCGCCGCCAGCATGTGGGGCAAATCGAAAACCGTGGTGCAGATGGCCATGATCATCGTGCTCCTTCTGAATATTCCCCTCATGTTCTTCTACGTGCTGGGGCAGATCCTTATCTACGCAGCCGTCATCCTGACGGTGGTTTCACTTGTGGATTACCTTGTGAAAAATAAAAACGTCCTGTCCAGCCAGAAATAAAACGTACAGGCAGAACACAAAAGCAAAAAGGGCCGGATTCCGGCCCTTTTCCCGAATAAAAGGAGGAAAAATTATGCAGGAACTTTTTTCCGGAAGCGCCGGCTATGTGGCTTCCGATGAGCTTATGATGGCGGTGAATATTGCCATTACTCTGGAAAAGCCCCTTCTCATCAAGGGTGAGCCGGGCACGGGCAAAACCATGCTGGCGGCGGCCATCGCCGAAGCCCTGGGCAAAAGGCTGATTGTCTGGAACATCAAATCCACCACCAAGGCGGCGGACGGCCTCTATGTATACGACGTGGTCCAGCGGCTGTATGACAGCCAGTTCGGCAAGGAGGGCGTGGACAATATCCGACAGTATATCCGTCTCGGAAAGCTGGGCGAGGCCTTCTCCTCCGACGAGCAGGTGGTTCTTCTGATAGATGAAATAGACAAGGCGGATCTGGAATTCCCCAACGATCTGCTCTGGGAGCTGGACCAGATGGAGTTCTTTATTCCCGAAACCAATGAAACGGTGAAAAGCAGACACCGGCCCATCGTCATCATCACCTCCAATGCGGAAAAGGAGCTGCCCGATGCTTTCCTGCGCCGGTGTATTTTCCATTACATCGACTTCCCCGACAGGGAACAGATGAAGGCTATTATCGGCGTGCATTTCGACCATATTGAAGAGGATCTCTGTGAGGTGGCCCTGAAGGCCTTCTATGAGATCCGGGGCCTGAAGGATATTGAGAAAAAGCCCAGCACCTCCGAGCTGGTGGACTGGCTGCGGGCCCTGATTGCCGGCGGCGTGGATCAGGAAACCATCCTGGAAAAGGTCCCCTACGCCGGGGTGCTGCTGAAAAAGGACAAAGACCTGCTTACCTTAAAGAAAAGCCTGAAAGGATAACCCATGTTCCTTGAATTCTTTTATTTTCTGCGTTCGCGGAAGATAGACGTTTCCTTAAATGAATGGATAACCCTCCTGTCGGCCCTGCGGTGCGGGCTGCACAAGAACAGCCTGCTGGGCTTTTATTACCTGTGCAGGATGATCCTCTGTAGGTCGGAGACGGAATACGACCGGTTCGACCAGGCCTTCACCGACTTCTTCGGCGGCGTGGAAAAGGAACTGGAAATCTCCGACGAGCTGCTTTCCTGGCTGGAAAAGCCCGAGGAAAATCTCCCGGACAAGGATCTCCTGGAGCTGATGATGGAAGCCGGAAAGGAGCTGCCCGAGGATACGGTCCTTGACATGTTCCGGGATAAGCTGGAGGAGCAGGATGAACAGCACAACGGCGGCCGGATCTGGATAGGCACCCAGGGCAAATCCGCCTTTGGCAATTCCGGTTACTGTCCCAGCGGCCTTCGGGTTGGCGGAGAAGGCAAACACCATATGGCCTTTACCGTTGCAAGCGAGCGGCATTTCAAGGATTTCCGCACCGATCAGGTGCTGGACGTCCGCCAGTTCCAGATGGCGTTCAGAAGATTGCGGCAGTTTGCCAGCCTGAAGGAAAACAACGAGCTGGAATTTGACGTGGACGGTACCATCCATCATACGGCGGACAGGGGCGGCATCCTGGATATTACCTATAAACCGCCCAGGAAGAATCGGATAAAGGTCCTTCTCCTGATGGATTCCGGCGGCTCCATGGACGCTCATATTTATTTAAGCAACCAGCTGTTCCAGGCTGCCACAAAATCCAATCATTTTAAGGAACTGCATATTTATTATTTCCACAATATCATTTATGATAAGGTATATAAGGACCCCACGGTGAACTCCCTTTCGGCCGTGGACGTGGACTGGCTGTATAAGAATTACGGTAAGGAATACAAGGTCATCCTGGTGGGAGACGCCATGATGTCGCCCCACGAGATGTTTGAGCCCAGAAGACAGTGGAAGACCAACGAGGTGCTGCCCACGGGCCTGGAATGCCTGCGGACCTTCCTTTCCCATTATCCCTATGCAGTCTGGCTGAATCCCATCGGCTTAAGCCGGGACGAGGGCGGGCCCTTCAACCGTTCCAGGATCCAGACCCAGCGGGAACTTCCCATGTATCCCCTGACCGTAGACGGTCTGACGGAGGCCATGAAATCGCTGCTCGTCAGGAAATAGCCGGCGCAGCCGCATTGTACAGGAGAAACGGCATATGGCAAATATCATGCTGACGGAAAGATGCAACCTCAAATGCCCTTATTGCTTTGCTGATGAATTTGTCAATAAAGAGAATACGAATATTCTCTCCTGAAAACTTTTCAAAGGCGCTGGCGTTTGCCATGTCCGGAAAGCATTTTTCAGGGAGAATCGGGCTTATCGGGGGAGAGCCGACCCTGCATCCGCAGTTTCGTGAAATACTTGAACTTCTGCAGAAAGAAGAACGGGTTACCAATGCCGTGATTTTCACGAACGGAATCCGTATGGATGAAACCTTTGATATTACAAAGGAAGAGAAATTCTCCGTACTGCTTAACCTGAATTCACCGGCGGATATCGGTAGAGACAGCTTTGAGAAAATTCAGGAAAATACGGACGTATTTGTTAACAGCCTGCATAAAAGACGTTCCCTGACCGTCGGACTGAATCTTTATAAACCGGACATGGACTGTTCTTTTTACAAAGAATTCCTTCGCAGGTTTGACGTGCATGTGGCAAGGCTTTCGATTACGGTTCCCAATCATTCCCTGTCATCGGGATTTGAGCGTTTTTACGAAATGAAAAAGCTGGCTTATGATCTGTATGTCGATTTGCTGTATGACGGCAGGGAAGTCATATTTGACTGCAACATGCCCCCGTACTGTGTCTGGACGGAGGAAGAGATGAAAAAGATTTCCCTGATTCAGTCGGGCCGGTTTGCTGACAGGAGAGGCTTTACGCTGGGCTGTTCGGAATGCAATCCGGTTATCGATATCCTGCCGGATCTGACGGCTGTCCGCTGCTTCGGGATGTCTGACAGCACAAAGGTGAAGCTGTCGGATTTCAGGTCTGTGGACCAGCTGTATAAATACTATATGAAAACGGCCGACAGCCGCATGGTGAAGATTCCGAGCCTTACGAAGTGCCCAGCCTGCACATATTTCAGGAAAAAACAATGCTACGGAGGCTGCCTGGCCTCTAAAAATGTACAGTGAGGACTGCATGGACAACAAACAGATTACCGTTATCGTAAAGCCGACCTCCGCCTGCAATTTAAGGTGCAGGTACTGTTATCATGCGGAAACCGGTTATGAAGACGGTATCCTTCCCGTTGATAAGCTGGAGCGCTTTATCAGGCTCCTGCTGGAAGAATACAATTCCGTTGTTTTTATCTGGCACGGCGGAGAACCGCTTCTGTGCGGACCGGAATATTTCAAAACGGCGGTGGAGCTGCAGAACCGGTACAGGAAGGAGGGGCAGCGGATTGTCAATGCAGTGCAGACCAACGGCACGCTGCTGAATGACGAATTCCTGACCTTCTTCCGGGAAAACCGATTCTCCGTCAGTATTTCCTTCGACGGCCCGGGCAGCTGCAATGCGCTTCGCGGCGAAACCGGAAAAACCGTGGACGCGTTCATGAAAGCCATACACGCCGGTGTGAAGCCTGCCTCCCTGTCTGTCATACACAGCCTGAACATGGATAAGCAGGTTGAAATGTACCGCTTTTTCAAACAGTACGGACTGAATATGAAATTCAACCCGGCCTTCGGACCTTCCATGGGCAGCAAAAGGCCGGACTATATCCCGGACACAGACAGCTATATCGCTTCCCTGAAGGCGCTTTTTGAATACTGGCTTTACGATAAAACCGCCGTTCACCTGGATACCATTGACCAGTATCTTTCCATATATTTCAGAGGGAGGGGAAGGGACTGCAGCTACGGCTCCTGCCTGTACAGCTGGCTGGGAATCGACGGGAAAGGCGATCTTTATCCATGCGGGCGGTATTACGGCCCGGAATTCTGCCTCGGGAATATCATGGATTATACGAATATCCGTCAGGTTTTTCTGCATAAAAACTATACAGAACTCCTGAAAAAAAGTATACTGAGAAGGAACCAATGCCAGAACAGCTGTAAATACTATTCGGTATGCCACGGCGGCTGCAACAACAGCTGTATTCTGGACGGGGATCTCGAAAAACCAAGCGTTTTCCATTGTACGGTACTGAAGGAAATGCTGCCTTATGTGAAAAAGACGATGGACAGCTATCTGAAAAGGACAAAAAAGGAACAGTTAAATCCTGTAATTGCCGGTTATCTGAAGGCAGGAAGAAAAACACCATGAAAAAAGAAAAGGGATTCTTTCAAACTATAACGAGAAAAGAACTTGACACGTTCCGTGAGCAGGAGCTGGCACTGGTATATGTCGGCCAGGAGAACGGTAACGCCGGCGGCTTTTATTCCTACGACGATTATATGTATTCGGATTATATGTATTCGGATTATATGTATTCGGACTATATGTATTCGGATTATATGTATTCGGAAAGCGGTACCGGTACGGATACCAGTCCCGGCGGACGGCATTACGAAGACAGCAGCAGCTATTACGGGGACTATTACAGTGATTATTCCTACAGCGACGGCACATCGGACCTGTACCACAGCTCCGGCGGTTCAGGCAGGGGCGGCGGAAACAGGAACGCGCCGGCACCGAAAAGGGCTGTGCGGCCGATATATGTAATGTTCCTGTGGGTTGTCCCGGTTCTGGCGCTGCACTGGTTCCTGCCCATGTTCCTGCAAAGCCGCGGCTTTAACTACCGGGATATGGGTACGGACATGTATTCCCTTTTCCTTTACCGCCATTTCCTGATAAACGGCGCTGCGGTTCTGGCTGTTTTCTGGGTTACCTGTCTGAGAAGCGCGCTGCTTTACGGCAGCAAGGCAGGAGAGGCTGTCGCGCTGGCCTTTCTGAAGCTGATTATTCCGGCAGTTATTTACATTGTTCTGGTGCTTTTCCTCGGAAGAACGCTGAACAGCGAAGTCCGGTACTACGCGCTGTTTGCCATACAGAACCTGATACTGATTGTCGTTCTGTTATTTATGATACTGGTTGACAACAGCAGGGCAAGGGCATTGAAAAAAAGCATGAACAAATAAAGGAACATAAATAAAAAAGGAGAAGAATGATGCAGGAGAAATTTGAAAAGCTTTTCCATGAACTGGAAATCGAACACATGTCCGAAGACTGGCTGAACCCTGAACAGGTCTATTTCCGGGGATCCCAGGATATTCCCGGGGCCAATCTGCACTGCGGCTTCCAGGTGATTACGAAGCCGGTGGAACTGCTGACGGAACCCCATTTCCACACCTATGACGAGCATATCGTCATCCTCGGCGCGGATTTCCCGGATGTGTTCAAATCATTCGACGCGGAAGTGCATTTCTACATGGGCAGAACCCTGGAGACCATGGAGAAAATCGTCATCACCGAACCGACCATTCTTCGCGTTCCGAAGAACTACTGGCACGGTCCTCTGAAAATCGTGCGCACCGGCAAGCCTGTGTATTTCCAGGCGGTTCTTTTCAACGGTGAAGCGGATTACATCAAGCTCACGGAGAGCGTCCATGGCAAGAGAAGGTATATTTTCGAGCCGGAAACGGAAGAAAGCAGCAGAAGACTGCTGGATACCCCGGAAACAAAGAATGTACCCTGGACGGTCATCAATAAGGACGGCGTGGAAAGATACACCGAGGACGGCGCCTATGACGATACCAAGGCCCCGGATTCAAAAACCTGCGTTATCCGTCCCGGCTACACCATGATTTCCTACTCGGATGCAGCGAAGCTCCTCTGTGAAAAGCCTGCCCTGACGGAAGAAATGTACAAAAACGTGCTGGCCGTTCCCAGGGAGGAAACCCAGTGGGGCGCCTGGTGTCCCTCACCCCAGGCTTATTTCCGGGGCGATATCTACATGGAGGGCTCCTATTACAATGTGGGCTTCCAGGTATTTGCCGGCGCCAACGACATGGAAGAGCCCCATTTCCACCAGGCCGTGGATGAGTATATTTTCTTCCTGAGCGCGGATCCGAAGCATCCGGAGGAGTTTGATGCGGAGATCGAATTTGAAATCGGCGACGATCCGGACCATATGGAGAGCCGTATGATTACGAAGCCCACGGTGGTCTGCCTGCCTCCCAATGTGTGGCACTGCCCGATTCGTTTCCGGAAGATGAACAAGCCCCTGATTTTCCAGGCCTGCTTCCTGGACGGTACCTGGGGCACCATCGTCAGAAGGGAAACCACCGGGGAAAATACACCTCAGTATTTCGACCGTCAGTATACCTATGAATACATGGGCGACAACGTGCGTTTCTGCAAATTCGACAAGAACAAACGCTGCAACATCTGCGGCGCCTGCTTCCCGAAGATGGATGAAATCGACTTCGACAAGCTGGACGAAGAGAGAAAGAAAAACAAAGAATAAATATCAAAAAAGGCCCCGGATGCTTCCGGGGCCTTTGCTGTTGTTAAGTGGCGGGTTTCCTGCTTTACGCTGCCGGTTTATACCGGAGGCTTGTAATCGGAAAACAGGCTGAAGGGAGCCATGGCCTTGATCTCGTCCACCGTCCATTTCTCCGGCGCATATTTGGTTACGGACTTGGCAATGGTGGGGGCGGAGTACATGCCGATGTTGTTGCCGGCCAGGGAGAAGATGCAGCCGGAGTAGTCCTTGGCTTCTTCCGTGCACAGGTAGGCCAGGAAGGGGGCCAGGGTATCGGGGGTGGGGCTCCACTCGTACTTCGGAAGGAAGGTTTCGCCGACCGTCAGCTTGTCTGCGTTCATGGCGGAATAGGAATCCAGGTCAACGGAGGCTCTGGTTGCGGCAAAGGGAGAGAAGGCGTTGCAGGTAATGCCGTATTTGTAAAGCTCCATGGCGACAGCCATGGTAAGGCCCACGACGCCGGCATTGGCCACGCAGTATTCCGGATGCAGGATAACGTCGCCCCAGAAAGCCCGGGAGGTGCAGTTGATGATCCGGCCCCATTTCTTCTCGATCATGTAAGGCGCGGCAAAGTGGATAACGTTAAAGTATCCCTTGGGCTTTACACTGGTTACCCGGTCATAGGTGGCTTCGTCAATCTCGGTAATGGAGCCGAAGCCGAAGGAGCCGGCAACGTTTGCTACAATGTCAACTGAACCGAATTTTTCAGCAGCGGTTTTTACCATTTCTTCCGCCACATCCCATTTGGAAATGTCGCCGAAGAAGGGGAAGGCCTTGCCGCCCCGCTCGATAATGGTGTTGGCGGTGGTTTCCGCATCGCCGTTTAAGGAAGCCATCTTGGCTTCGATATCCTTCTTCTCCTCATCGGATTTCTTCGCCCATTCCTCAGGCGTACCCTGCAGGAACTGGTCTGAGGTGGATCCCTTTTTCCGGTTGTTGGTGATGACAGTGGCGCCGTGGCTCGCCAGTTCAAGGGCGATGGCCCGGCCGATACCCTGTCCGCTGCCGGTGACGATAGCTACTTTTCCTTCTAGAAATTTCTCCATGTCTAACCTCCATAGTATTCAGGTAATACAAAGTGTCTCTATACCAAATCATGCGCAGGGGCATGTTCAGCGCTTAAGCAGGGAGCCTAAAAGACCGCGGATAAGCTTGTTGGTGGCGGTCCTGCCGGCAGAAGTGGCGATGCTCCGAAGGGATTTCTCGATTTCTCTTTTGTTTTTCTCCTTCTTCTGTTCTTCCCGCAGCTCTGCCTTGGCCTGTCTGACTGCAGCGGCCCGTTCCTTTTCCTTCTCCTTTTCTTCCTTCAGGCGGGCTTTTTCCGCGGCTGCGGCCTCCTTTGCCTCCTCTTCGGCGGAAAATTTCTCCGCAAGGAGCTCATGGGCGGATTCCCTGTCCACGGGGGTATTGTACTTTTTCCCCATCTCGCTCATGGCAATGGTGCCCGCAAGAAGCACCTCGTCCGCAGGCCCCATCAGGCTCTGGGGCGGCAGGATGCCGCAGCGTTCCACCATGGAGGGCGCGCCCTTTTCATCCATGAAGGAAACAACGGCCTCGCCGGTGCCGCAGGAGGTAATGGCTTCTGCGGTATCGAAGGCGGGATTGGTCCGGAAGGAGGCTGCGGCAGCGCGCAGACCCTTCTGGTCCGCGGGGGTGTAGGCCCTTAAGGCATGCTGGATGCGGTTGCCCAGCTGGGCCAGCACCGTATTCGGCACGTCGGTGGGAGACTGGGTGATGAAATAGACGCCCACGCCCTTGGAACGGATAAGCCGCACCACCTGCTCCACCTTGGCCAGAAGATCCTTGGACTTCAGGTTGAAGAGAAGATGGGCTTCGTCAAAGAAGAAGACCGCCTTCGGCATGGCCAGATCACCCACCTCAGGCAGGTATTCGTACAGCTCGGAAAGCATCCACAAAAGGAAGGTGGCATAAAGCTCAGGCTGCAGGAACAGCCGTTCGCAGTTCATGACGTTAATCATGCCCCGGCCGTCCTCGGACTGTACCAGCCAGTCGCTGATATCCAGGGAGGGCTCGCCGAAGAATTCCTCGGCACCCTGGTCCTCCAGCTTTAAAAGTCCACGCTGGATGGCACCGACGGAAGCGGCGGTGATATTGCCGTAACGGGTTTTGTACTCCGCGGCATGGTCGCCCACCTCCCGGAGCATGGACCGCAGGTCCTTCAGATCCAGGAGCAGCAGGCCCTGGTCATCCGCAATGTTGA
Organism: uncultured Lachnospiraceae bacterium; assembly: GCA_902796005.1. GTDB lineage: Bacteria > Bacillota > Clostridia > Lachnospirales > Lachnospiraceae > Alectryocaccobium. Next base: position 15,008 of record CADBNF010000098.1, read on the forward strand.
ATACGATATGGAGAACGCCCTCCTGCACGGGGGTAAGGCCCATAATCCGGGACAGCAGCATGGGGCCCATTTCGGAAACCGTGGCCCGCACCGGCGTGCCCTTTTCACCGAAGACGTCCCAGAAGGCCGTGGGATAGGATTTGTAGGACCAGACCTCCTTCAGGCGGTATTTTTCGATCAGCTTCTGCATCCGCTCGGTGTCTTCGCCGGGGGAGATCATACCGGTAAGGTCACCCTTTATATCAGAGACGAATACGGGGACGCCCGCATCGGAAAAGGACTCGGCCATGACCTTCAGGGTGATGGTCTTGCCGGTGCCCGTCGCGCCGGAAATCAGTCCATGGCGGTTGGCCATGGAGGGAAGCAGGCAGACCGGCTTTCCGTCAGCCGAACCCATCCATATTTTTCCGTCAAAATACATAGTATCCTCCACAATAATCTTCGCGGAAGGCATAAAATCCGCGTCAAATTTTCGTAAAAAAACCTGTATATATTTTAGCATAAATCTGTTATCATGCAAACATTAAACTTGAATATGCGGAAGAACTGTGTATACTATACAGAAAACCCCGGTTTGTTTTGGAGGATATGATAATGGATAAAATCAGGATGACGACGCCCCTTGTGGAGATGGACGGAGACGAGATGACCCGGATCATCTGGAAGATGATTAAGGACGAGCTGCTTCTTCCCTATATCGATCTGAAGACGGAGTATTACGACCTCGGCCTTGAGATGCGGGAAAAGACAAAGGACGAGGTGACAAAGGAAGCTGCAAGGGCCAATATGAAATACGGCGTTGCGGTCAAATGCGCCACCATTACCCCCAATGCAGCCCGGGTAAAGGAATATGACCTGACGGAGATGTGGAAGAGCCCCAACGGTACCATCCGGGCCATGCTGGACGGTACGGTTTTCCGCGCGCCCATCATTGTGAAGGGCATCGACCCCTATGTACCCACCTGGAAAAAGCCCATTACCATTGCCAGACATGCCTACGGGGATGTATACAAGGGCGTGGAAATGCAGATTCCCGGGGCAGGCCGGGCCGTGCTCCGGTATGAGCCGGCGGACGGTTCCGAAGCGAAGGAAATCACCATCCATGAGTTTGACGGACCCGGCATCGTGCAGGCCCAGCACAATCTGGATGATTCCATCACCAGCTTTGCCGTAAGCTGCTTCGAGTATGCCCTGGAGACGGGCCAGGATCTCTGGTTCTCCACCAAGGATACGATTTCCAAAAAGTACGATCACCGCTTCAAGGATATCTTCCAGGATCTCTATGAAACCCGCTACAGGAAGACCTTTGAGGAAAGGGGAATGGAGTATTTCTATACGCTCATTGATGACGCGGTTGCCCGTATCATCCGCTCCGAGGGCGGCTTTATCTGGGCACTGAAGAATTATGACGGCGACGTGATGAGCGACATGATTTCCACGGCCTTCGGTTCCCTGGCCATGATGACCTCCGTGCTGGTTTCTCCCCACGGCTACTACGAATACGAGGCTGCCCACGGTACCGTGCAGCGGCATTATTACAAGTACCTGAAAGGAGAGGAAACCTCCACCAACTCCGTTGCCACGATTTTCGCCTGGACCGGCGCCCTCCGCAAGAGAGGCGAGCTGGACAACATTCCCGAGCTTTCCGCCTTTGCCGGCAAGCTGGAGCAGGCGGTTATCGATACGATTGAAAGCGGTAAGATGACCGGCGACCTGGCCCTGATTACCAGCCTGAAGGACGTAACAAAGCTGAACACCCTCGATTTCATCCTGGCTATTAAGGAAAAGCTGGAGGAGCTGCTGAAGTAAATCAGCGTTTTCTGACAAAAAACAACCGGATTGGACGGAGCCGTATGCAAACGGCCGGTCCAGTCCGGTTGTTTTTGTCGGGAAGTATCCGGTTACTCCATCTCCTCGCAGAGGGCCTCCCATTTGGCGTAGGCCTCGTCAAGTTTTGCGGAAAGAACGTCTCTTTTGCGGGAAAGCTCGCCGAGCTTCGAGGCGTTGCTGCCGTTCTCCGGAAGATTGATTTCCGCATCGATGGCCTTTATCTGGTCCTCCAGATCCCCGATAAGCTTTTCTGCCTTTGCCAGATCATTTTCCTTTTTGCGGATGCGGGCCTTGTCCTCCTTGTAGGATTTCCAGTCCGCCGCCGCATCATTTCCGCCTTTGGCTTTATCCGGTTCCTTCTCAGGAGCATTTTCCAGATACAGGCCCTCCAGATGCTCCTTCTTCTCCAGATAATAATCATAATTTCCGTCAAATGGGATTAGCGTCCCGCCCTTAAGCTCCAGGATCCGGGTGGCGGTCCGGTTGATGAAATACCGGTCGTGGCTGACATAGAAGACGGTGCCCTCATAGGCGCACAGTGCATCCTCGAGAATTTCCCTCGAGGGCATGTCCAGGTGGTTGGTGGGCTCGTCCAGGATCAGGAAATTGGCCCGGGAGAGCATCAGCTTGGCCAGGGAAACCCGGCCTCTTTCGCCGCCGGAGAGGGAGCCTATGGTTGAGAATACCTCATCGTTGGTGAAAAGAAATGCCGCGGCGGTATTGCGGATTTCCGTCTCCGTCATCCAGGGATAGGTGTCGGCGATTTCCTGGAAAACCGTTTTGGTCATGTCCAGCTCGTGCTGCTCCTGGTCGTAGTAGCCGATTTCCACATTGGTGCCCAGGACGATGCTGCCCGCGTCGGGGGGAAGAAGGCCGTTGATGATCTTCATCAGGGTGGTTTTTCCCGTGCCGTTGCTGCCGATGAGGGCTACCCGCTCACCCCGGAAGACGGAAAAGGAAAGGTCCGTAAAAAGCGGTTCCGGTCCGAAGCCCTTGGTCAGGCCCGAGACCTCCATCACGTCGTTGCCGCTGGTCACGGCAGGAACGAGGTGCAGGTGCATATCCGTATTTTCCTGGGTCGGACGGTCCAGGCGTTCGATTTTCGAGAGCATTTTCTCCCGGGATTCGGCTCTTTTTATGGATTTTTCCCGGTTGAAGGATTTAAGCTTTGTGATGACCGCCTCCTGGTGGCGGATTTCATCCTGCTGTTTCTGCCAGGCCTTCTGCTCGGCCCGGCGGATAACGGCCTTTTTTTCGTTGTAGGCGGTGTAATTGCCGGTGAAGGTCATGGCGGTATGGTTTTCGATTTCCACCACCCGGGTAACGACCCTGTCCAGGAAATACCGGTCATGGGAGACGATGAGGACGGCCTTCGGGTACCCCAAAAGAAAGCTTTCCAGCCAGGCGATGGAATCCATGTCCAGGTGGTTGGTGGGCTCGTCGAGAAGAAGAAGGTCCGGCTTCTGGATCAGAAGCCTGCCCAGGGCAACCCGGGTTTTCTGGCCGCCGGAGAGGGTGGAGACCTTCCGGGAGAAATCCTCCTGTGCAAAGCCCAGGCCCTTGATGACCCCGGTGACCTCGCTGTCAATGGCATAGCCGTCGGCCAGCTCAAAGGCATGGTTCAGCCGGGCATAGGCCTCCATCTTGTCCTCAAGGGCACGGCCGGAGACGGTTTTCATCTCTTCCTCGAGAAGCCGCATGTTCTTCTCCAGCTCCAGCACGTCCCTGCGCGCTTCCAGCACATAGTCATAGATGGATAAATCCCCGAAAACCTCCTGGTGCTGGGCAAGGTAGCCGAAGGTGGCGCCGGCCTTCATGGCCACGGTCCCGGAATCCGCCTTTTCTTCACCGGCGATGATTTTCAAAAGCGTGGATTTGCCGCAGCCGTTGATGCCGATAAGGGCTGCTTTTTCATGATCTTCTATATGAAAGCTTACCTCCCGGAAGATTTCGGTTACCCCGAAGGACTTGGAGAGGCTGCCGCAGTTCAGTATCATCTGTTCATTTCCTGTTCTGATTGGTCTTGACGGAAAAACCGTCCGCGTAAAATTCTATAATAGAACCGGACAAATCTCAAGACGGATTTCTTATTTTCTTCGATTGACAAAAATTGTTTATCTAAGTATAATAGATTGAATTATAGTATAATGACGTAAATTGTGCGCAGTAATATGCAGTAAACAGGAAATCTTATTGAATACCCGAAAAAGGAGTGGACAGTGAGCAATACCAATACGATTTCAAGCGCGGTAATCAACCGTCTGCCGAGATACTACAGGTTTCTGGCGGACCTGCTGCGGGAGGGTGTGGACAGGATATCCTCAGGCAGGCTGAGCCAGCGCATGGGGGTGACCGCCTCCCAGATACGTCAGGATCTGAACAATTTCGGCGGGTTCGGCCTCCAGGGCTACGGCTACAATGTGAAATACCTGCATGAGGCTATCGGCAAGATCCTGGGACTGGACACCGCCCATAATATGATTATCATCGGCGCGGGCAACCTGGGCCGGGCACTGGCAAATTACGCGGATTTTGAGAACCTCGGTTTCTTCATCATCAGTCTGTTTGACGCCAATCCCGAGCTGGAGGGCACCTCTGTGCGGAATATTCCCGTACGCGGCATGGAGGGTCTGGAGGCATTCATCCGGGACAACCATGTGGACATTGCCCTCCTGTGCCTGCCCAAGGCAAATGCCATCGAGACGGCAAGAATGCTGGTGAAGTTCGGCATAAAGGCCATCTGGAACTTTGCCCATATCGACCTGGAGCTGTACCTGCCGGAGAATGTCCTGGTGGAAAACGTCCATCTGTCGGAGAGCATCATGCGGCTTTCCTGCAGGATGGCCAGACAGAAGGATGAATCCGAAAAGGCGGAGACCGGCAATGGATAAGCTGCTTACCGCTGCCCAGATGCAGTACTGCGATCGGTACCGGATAGAGTCGGGGCTGCCGTCCCTGGTCCTGATGGAAAGGGCTGCCCTTGCGGTGCACCGCAGGATCCGGGAAAAGAAGGCAGATACAGCAAGGACCGTAATCCTGGCGGGAACGGGGAACAACGGCGCTGACGGCGTGGCCCTGGCCAGACTGCTGGCGGAGGAGGGAGAACATCCCGTAGTCGTGCTTGCGGGCGACAGAAGCCGGGCAACCGAGCAGATGCTTGTACAGCTGGAAGCCCTGGCCTGCTATGACGTGCCCGTGGTTCCTTCCTATGAAGGTGAGGAACCGACCCTGATCGTGGACGCCCTGTTCGGCATCGGCCTTTCCCGGGACATCACCGGACAGGCTGCAGAGCTCATCGCCTGGGCAAATGCCCGGAAGGCATACCGGGTTGCGGTGGATATTCCCTCCGGCATCTCTGCCGACAACGGCAGCGTGCAGGGCTGTGCATTTATGGCGGACATGACCGTGACCTTCGCCGCAGCCAAACGGGGGCATTACCTGTACCCGGGACGGACGTATACCGGCGCTCTTTATATCGAACCCATAGGGATTCTCATCCCGGATAAACCGGAGACGGGAAACGTATACCGGGTATCCCCGGAGGACCTGCAGGACCTTCCGAAAAGGCCCGAAGACGGCCACAAAGGCACCTTCGGGAAGCTGCTGGTGATTGCGGGAAACGGGGAGATCGGCGGTGCGGCATTCTTAAGCGCCGCGGCGGCCCTTCGGTCCGGTACCGGCATGGTGATGGTCTACACCCATGAAAACAACCGGACGGCGATACTTTCCCTCCTGCCGGAAGCCCTGGTGCTTACCTACCGGACGGGAGAAGAAACCGAAAACCTTTCCCGGGCCCTGGCCTGGGCGGATGGGGTGGTTATCGGTCCGGGGATCGGCACGGATACGGCAGCGGCCGGACTCTTTGCCGCTTTCCTTCAGGAAAATACCCTGCCTGCCGTCTTTGACGCAGATGCGCTGACCCTGCTTTCCCGGCAGGATAATATGAAGAACAGACCGGCATTTCCGGTAACGGTTACCCCGCATATGGGGGAAATGTCCAGGCTGACCGGCAAAAGCGTCGAAGCGCTTCGACAGGACCGGATTAAGGCCGCTTCCGACTATGCGCTTAAGACGGGCTTTACCTGCGTGCTGAAGGATGCGGTTACCGTTACGGCGTATCCCGACGGCAGGGTTATGGTCAATACCACGGGCTGCAGCGCCCTGTCCACGGCGGGCAGCGGCGACGTGCTTTCCGGCATTCTGGGAAGCTTTCTTGTGCAGTATGACAGATACGGCCTTTCCTGGGCTGCCTTAGGCGTCTGCTTCCACGGCCTGCTGGGAGAGCTTGCGGCTGCAAAAGCTTCGGAAAGCGGGACGACGGCCAAAGCCCTTACGGACCTCCTGCCGGAGGCTGCGCGTCTTCTGGACGGCGGGGAAGCCGCAGAATGATGCTTTGCCAATATAAGAAAAATAATAAATAAATAAAGAATATATCAGATAACAGTAAAAGGAGATAAACATGTCAGGACATTCCAAATTCGCAAACATTAAACATAAAAAGGAAAGGAACGACGCCAAGAAGGGCAAGATCTTTACCATTATCGGAAGAGAACTCGTTATTGCCGTAAAAGAAGGCGGCCCGGATCCCTCCAACAACAGCAAGCTTCGTGACGTAATTGCCAAGGCCAAGGCCAACAATATGCCGAACGATACCATCGAGCGCGGCATCAAGAAGGCGGCCGGCGACGGCAATGCCAACAACTACGAGAGAATCACCTACGAAGGCTACGGCCCCGGTGGAATCGCCATTATCGTGGAAACCCTTACGGACAACAAGAACCGTACCGCGGCGGACGTGCGCAGCGCTTTCAGCAAGGGCAGCGGCAATATCGGCACCCCGGGCTGCGTCTCCTTCATGTTTGACCAGAAGGGCCAGATCATAGTCTCCAAGGAAGATTTCGAAATGGATGCCGACGAGCTGATGATGGCTGCCCTGGATGCAGGCGCGGAGGATTTCCAGGAGGAAGAGGAGTACTTCGAGATCCTGACGGATCCCGACAGCTTTTCCGAGGTCCGTGAAGCCCTGGAAAAACAGGGCATTCCCATGGAGGAAGCGGATATTACCATGATTCCCCAGAATTATGTGGCGCTGACCGACGAGACCGCCCTGAAGAACCTCCAGCGCACCCTGGATCTTCTGGAAGACAACGACGACGTACAGAACGTGTACACCAATCTTGACGAGGACTGAACCGTTTAAATGTCAGGGATAATCTTTCTGGTGCTTGCGGCGCTGCAGGGCATCACCGGGGTCCTGCCCATCAGCGGCTTCGGCCATGTTGTGCTGATTTCGACGATCCTGGGTGTATCCGGATCGCTGACGAAATCCGCGGCGGTGATCCTCCATCTGGGTACTGCGGCAGCCGTAATCTACCAGTTCCGCAAGGATCTTCTGAAAACCGTATATGCCCTGGCCGGGCTGTTTACGGATATCTGGCACAATATTCTCCAGTGGTTCCTTCACCGTACGGATCCGGAGAATGCAGACTATGTCCGCCTGTTTTCCGATAACTATTCCCGGCTTCTGGTCCTTATGGCCGTGTCCACCGCCCTGACCGGCGGCGCCGGCTGTCTTGTCGACCTCATTTTCGGGGACTACGCGGGAAGCATACTGGTTACCTTCACAGGCTTTCTTGTGACGGCTTTGGTGCTGATCGTCTGTGCAAACACCCTGTCCTACAAGAGGGGACCGAAGGATGTCGAGCTGAAGGATCCGGTGATCATCGGTCTTTTCCAGGGCTTCGGGGTTCTGCCGGGATTTTCCTCCCTGGCGCTGGCCCGGTCCGCAGGATACCTGTGCGGCTTTTCCGACCGGTTTACCCGCAGGTGCGTGTATCTGCTGACCCTGCCGCCTGTTTTCGGCAGCCTGATCTATTTTGCCCTGCGGGGAGAAATGGTTTCCTTCGGCGTTTCCGTGCCCATCTGCATCCTGGCGGTGATTATTTCTGCCGCGGTGGGCATTGTCACACTGAAGCTGTCCTTCCGGCAGATGGGCAGAAGAAGCAGCCGCAGACTGGGGATTTACTGTCTGGGAGCGGCAGTCGTATCGCTGCTGGTTTATTTTATCAAATGACTTTAATAAGGGGAGTGAGTTCATTTGGCACAGAAAAAGAACGGATCCGGTAAGGGGAATACCGGTAAAAAGACTACTTCGGGCAGCAGGACGCCGGCAAAAACGCCTGTGAAGACGTCTGCGCCGTCCGGGAAAAACACGCCGCAGCAGGAAGCCATCTGGAAGAGGGATATCCTTTTCCTGGTGCTCTTTGCCGCTGCGGTTCTTCTGCTTCTTTCCGATTTCGGCTTATGCGGAACGGTAGGCAGGGGGATCCGGTTTTTCCTGTTCGGCATGTTCGGCTGCGCGGCCTATGCCTTTCCCTTTGTCCTTTTCGCAGGATCCATTTACTATATTTTCAATCGCGGGAAAAAGATTCTGCTGCGGCCCTATATCGGGCTTTGCGGCCTTTTCCTGCTGGTGTGCGCCCTGCTGCACGTTATAACCGTAAGGGATTACGTCCTTCTTCCCTTTAAGGATCTCTTCCTTTACGGCCCTCTTAACGGCAGGGGCGGCGGCCTTCTCGGCGGTTCCATCGTCCGGGGCATCAATCTGGGCCTGGGCAACGTGGGCACCATAGTCGTGCTGCTTGTCGGCATCGTCATTTTCCTGATTCTCATGACTGCAAGGCCCCTGGTGTCCGAAGCCCGGAAGAAAGGCACCCAGGCCATCGAGGATGCAAGGGAGAAGGCCAGACAGGCCAGGGAGAGAAGAGAGGAACGCCGGCGCATGGAGGAAGAGGCTGCGGCGGCCCTGGAGGACGAGGAAACCCTGCCCGTGCTGGATTTCCATGATCTGGAAGAGGATGCCCACGGTCAGTATTCCTTTACCGTAAAACAGGAAAAAACCAATAAAAACAACAGAAATAAAGATACGGCAGACAGCCGGCCCTCCGTGGACAACCGGGTTACCGGCACGCATAAGCGTCCGGGCAGCGGTCCGGAGGTAACGGTGATCAACAGAACCGACAAACCGGCAAGGACGACGCCGAAACCGGCAGCCAGCCTGGAGATTCCGCCCTTCCTGAAGGCGGAAACCGAAAAACGGGAGGCGGCAAAGCCGGCGCAGACGGAGACAAATATTTCCGGCAGCAGGCCTGCCGTACTGGATATCCGGGAGCCGGAAATCCTTCCCGTATCGGAGACGGTGGAACGCAAAACGGCCGAAGAGGGGCTGGACGGCGCGTTCCAGGCCTTTAACCAGGCCAAAGCCGGTCCTTCCGCAAAGGGCGGCCATGCTTCCAGGCCCCGATCCTCCGAAACGGAGATCGAAGAGGGCGTGAAGGCCGTGGAGAAGGAGATTTCCACGGGCGAAAAGGCAGCTGCCCCGCGGTATGAGCTTCCGCCCCTGTCCCTGCTGAACAAGGGAAGCGGCAGCAACCAGAAGCTGATGAATGCCCAGGTGGAGGAAACCGCCCGCAGGCTGCAGCAGACCCTGGACAGCTTCGGCGTGGCCGCAAAGGTCGTGGACTACAGCTGCGGCCCCACGGTTACCCGGTATGAGCTGGCGCCTGAGGAGGGCGTCAAGGTCAGCCGTATTGTCGGCCTTGCCGATGACATCAAGCTGAACCTGGCCACCGCGGACATCCGTATAGAAGCGCCCATTCCCGGCAAGGCTGCGGTGGGTATTGAGGTGCCCAACAAGACCAATGCCAGTGTGGCCTTAAGCGATCTGCTCCGGTCCCCGGAATTCCAGAATTTCAAATCAAAGCTTGCCTTTGCGGTGGGCGTGGACCTGGCCGGCCAGATCGTGGTTACGGACATTGCCAAGATGCCCCACCTGCTGATTGCCGGCGCTACGGGCAGCGGTAAATCCGTCTGCATCAATACCCTTATCCTGAGCCTTCTGTACAAGGCTACGCCGGATGAGGTCAAGCTGCTGATGATCGACCCGAAGGTGGTGGAGATGCAGATATTCAATGATATCCCGCACCTTCTTATCCCGGTGGTGACGGATCCGAAGAAGGCAGCCGGCGCCCTGAACTGGGCCGTGGCGGAGATGACCAGAAGATACAATATCTTCGCCGAATTCAACGTGAAGGATCTTTCCTCCTACAACGATAAGGCCAAATCCCTGCAGGGACTGGCCGGCGAGGGAGAAAAGGATCCGGAAATCATGCCCCAGATCGTCGTGATCATCGATGAGCTGGCAGACCTGATGATGGTTTCACCCGGCGAGGTGCAGGATGCCATCGTCCGTCTGACCCAGCTGGCCAGGGCGGCGGGCATTCACCTGATTATTGCTACCCAGAGGCCGTCGGTTAACGTTATCACCGGCCTCATCAAGGCAAATATGCCCTCCAGGATCGCGCTTTCCGTGACCTCCGGTATTGATTCCAGGGTTATCCTGGATATGACCGGCGCGGAAAAGCTGCTGGGCAAGGGCGACATGCTGTTCTATCCCCAGGGCTACTCCAAGCCTGCCCGGGTGCAGGGCGCGTTTATTTCCGATGAGGAAATCCTCCGGGTTGTGGAGTTCCTTAAGGGCCAGCGTCCCGAGGAAGAACCGCTTTATGACAGCAGCATCCAGATGTCCGTGGATACCGGAACGGCAGGCGACAGCCAGTCTGCCCCCGGTGAGGAGAGGGATGTGTATTTCGCAGAAGCCGGAAAGTTTATCATCGAAAAAGACAAGGCATCCATCGGCATGCTGCAGAGAATGTTCAAGATTGGCTTTAACCGGGCGGCCCGCATCATGGACCAGCTCTGTGAAGCCGGCGTGGTGGGCGAAGAAGAGGGGACCAAGCCCCGGAAGATCCTGATGACCGCCGCGGAATTTGACGCATATATTGAGGAGAACCGATGATTAGAATTTGTCCGAACTGCGGAGCCGAGGTTCCGCCGGGTGATGTTTTCTGCCCGGTATGCGCTGAGGAAATCCAGCTCGTTCCGGATTACGATTCCCTGTCGAACCGCATCCGTGAACGGGAAATGCAGGAGCAGGAAGCGGAACGGAAAAGGGCGGAGGCCCTGCAGCGTGCGCGGCGGGAGGAAGAGAGAAGACGGGCCCGGCGGAGGCGGAAAATCCTGACCGCTGCCATCTGCATCATTGTCATCCTGGCCGTGGTATTCCTGCTTGCCTACCGCTATCTGAGCAATCGGAATTCCGAGTTTGAGAATCTTTACCAGAAGGCCAGGACGGAATACCAGGCCCAGAATTATGACATCGCCTATGAGGTGATTGAAGAGGCGCTCCTTCAGGATCCCAGGAGCCAGGCGGCGCAGCTTCTGAAGGCGCAGATCTTAAGAAGCCTGGGAGACTACCCTGCAGCCGAGGAGACACTGCTGGAGATGATAAGGCAGAAGCCCTCCGCCAAGGACGGCTACCGGGAGCTTCTGGATCTGTATATGAGCCAGGGAGAATTTACCAGAATCAGGGACCTGATGGCGTCGGTTACGGATGCCTCCGTACGCATGGCCTTTGCGGAATATATCTGCACGGATCCGCTGTTCAGTATTTCCCCCGGGGATTACAACCGGGAGCTTGACGTAAGCATTTCCTCCGAAAAGGATACGGTTATTTATTATACGGCTGACGGGTCTGACCCCTTAACGAACGGTATTATGTACAGCAATACCATTCACCTTATCAACGGGGAAACCGTTCTTCGGGCCGTGGCCGTGAAGCCGAACGGCATCATGAGCGGCATCTCGGAGGGAACCTACCGGGTGAAGACCAGCGGACTGAATCCGCCGGAGGTTATGCCCGTATCCGGCAATTACCAGGGGACGGAGCCTGAAAAGATCATTGTTAACGTCCCGGTGGGCTGTGTCTGCTATTATTCCTTTGATACCCGTGCAGACAAAAACAGCCTGGTATATGCAGAGCCGGTGGACATGCCGGCCGGCAGCCATATTTTCTATTGCTTTATCGTAGACGGCAGCGGGGACGTAAGCCAGCAGACCATACGGACCTATGTCTTCAAGAAGCTGGCGCCTACGCCTACGCCCACACCGTCGCCGACGCCGACACCGGTACCCACGGCAACGCCCACGCCGGAGCCGACGGCAGAGCCTACGCCCGAGCCGACGGCAGAACCGATGCCTACGGCAACGCCCACGCCGGAGCCGACGGCAGAGCCCACCACCGAACCGACACCGGAACCGACGAGTTCGCCGGAGCCTACGGAAACACCCCCGGAGACACCTTCCGGGGCAGGGGAATGACAACGGCATCTCATATCCAATGCAGTATTTTGTGACAGAGGCCTGAAAAGGCAGGAAGGAAGGAACAAGTTGTACAGAATTCTATCCGCAGAAAAGCTTTCCGAGAACATTTACCGTATGGTAGTTGAAGCGGAAAATGTAGCCAGGCACTGTCTTCCCGGACAGTTCCTCATCGTCAGGACATCGGAGCATTCCGAGCGGATTCCCCTGACCATCTGCGATTACGACAGGGAAAAGCACACGGTAACCATCGTATTTCAGCCCGTAGGCTATTCCACCATGAAAATGGCGGAGCTTACGGCCGGGGATGCCTTTGCGGACGTAACCGGTCCGCTGGGCAAACCCTCTGATCTGGTGAATGAACCGCCGGAGGAGCTGAAAAAAAAGAGCATCGTATTTGTCGCCGGCGGCGTGGGTACGGCACCCGTCTACCCCCAGGTCAAATGGCTGCATGAGCAGGGTGTGTCCTGCGACGTTATCATCGGCGCAAAGACGAAGGACCTGGTCATTATGGAAGAGGAATTCCGTAAAGTCTGCAATCTGTACATCACCACGGATGACGGCTCCTACGGCAGAAGCGGCATGGTGACCAAAGCCCTGGAGGATCTGGTAAGCGAAGGTAAAAAATACGATCACTGTGTTGCCATCGGCCCCATGGTGATGATGAAGTTCGTCAGCCTGCTGACAAAGAAGCTGGGCATCCCCACCGTGGTCAGCATGAACCCCGTTATGGTGGACGGTACGGGCATGTGCGGTGCCTGCCGGGTTACCGTAGGCGGAGAAACAAAATTTGCCTGCGTGGACGGACCCGAATTTGACGGACATCTGGTGGATTTTGACGAAGCAATGAAGAGACAGCAGATGTATAAGACCGAGGAAGGCCGGGCACTGCTTAAGCTGAAGGAAGGCGATACCCATCACGGCGGGTGCGGCAGCTGCGGAGGTGAGGAATAATGGCAGACATGATGAAAAAGATCCCCGTAAGGGAGCAGGATCCGAAGGTGCGCGCCACGAATTTTGAAGAGGTATGCTACGGCTACAATGCGGAAGAAGCGAAGGCCGAAGCGGAAAGATGCCTGAACTGCAAAAATCCCAAATGCGTGGGTGGCTGCCCCGTAAGCATCGATATTCCCGGCTTTATCGCCCACATCAAGGAGGGGGATTTTGCCGCAGCCTATGAAACCCTAAGCCTTTCCACCTCCCTTCCCGCGGTGTGCGGAAGAGTGTGCCCCCAGGAAAGCCAGTGCGAGGGCCAGTGCATCCGCGGCATAAAGGGTGAACCTGTCTCCATCGGCAAGCTGGAGCGCTTTACGGCGGACTGGGCCAGGGAAAACGGCATCCGTCCGGTTAAGCCGGAGAAGACCAACGGCCATAAGGTGGCTGTCATCGGTTCCGGCCCCGCGGGCCTTACCTGTGCGGGAGAGCTGGCCAGAAAAGGCTATGAAGTGACCATCTTCGAGGCCCTGCACAAGGCGGGCGGCGTGTTAAGCTACGGCATTCCCCAGTTCCGTCTGCCCAAGGACACGGTGGTGGATGCGGAAATCGAGAATGTGCTGAACCTCGGCGTAAAGCTGGAAACCGACGTGATTGCCGGCCGTTCCGTCACCGTGGACGAGCTCTTTGAGGACGGCTTCGAGGCCGTGTTCATCGGTTCCGGCGCGGGCCTTCCCATGTTCATGGGGATTCCCGGTGAAAATGCCAATGGCGTGTTCTCCGCCAACGAATACCTGACCCGGGTAAACCTGATGAAGGCTTACCGCGACGACTATGATACGCCGGTTATCCGGGGTAAAAAGGTTGTGGTTGTCGGCGGCGGCAACGTGGCCATGGATGCGGCAAGAACCGCCCTGCGGCTCGGCGCGGAAACTTATATTGTGTACCGCAGGAGCGAAAAGGAGCTGCCGGCCCGGGCGGAGGAAGTGGAGCATGCGAAGGAAGAGGGCATCAACTTCCGTCTGCTGACGAATCCCGTGGAGATCCTCCAGGACGAGAACGGCTGGGTAGCCGGCATCCGGGTCATCCGCATGGAGCTCGGAGAGCCTGACGCCTCCGGCAGAAGAAGGCCCGTGGAAGTGCCCGGTTCGGAATTCGAAATCGAGGCGGATACGGTGATTATGGCCCTGGGCACCACCCCGAACCCGATGATTTCCGAAGCTACACCCGGCCTGGAAATCAACCGGAAGAAATGTATTATTACCGAAGAGGAGACCGGAAAGACCTCCCGGGAAGGCGTTTTCGCCGGCGGGGATGCGGCCACCGGTTCCGCAACGGTCATTCTTGCCATGGGAGCGGGCAAAACCGCCGCGGCTTCCATCGACAGCTATATTCAGAACAAGAACTGATTCGGAGGCCTCATGTCACTGAGAGATGAGCTGGAGGAATTTATTTCCCGCTTTCCCGTATATCAATATGCCTTTGTTTCCCCGGAGCAGATACGGTTCGAGGAAAGTGTTGTGGAGGTGTGCCGCAGGGACTGCCCCCATTACAACACCTCCTGGTCCTGCTCGCCGGCTGTGGGCAAGGTGTCGAAAAGCCGGGCGCGCTGTCTGAACTATGACGGCGTCCTGGTGTTTTCCACCGTTACCCAGCTGGAGGAAGGCGCTTCCCGCAGGGAAAGGCTGCAGACCAAGGCCCAGCATGAAAAGCTGACCGGCATCGTGGCGGATCACATGACCGGCCTGGGCCTTCGTCCCTACACCCTTTCCAGCGACTGCTGCACCAACTGCGTGCGCTGCGGCTTTCCCCAGGAATACTGCCGGCATCCGGATGTACTGTATCCCTGTATTGAAAGCAACGGAATTGTCATGTCGGACCTTCTCGAACACTGCAGGATGGATTATTACATGAGTGATGATCTCTGCCTGTGGTTTTCCCTTATTTTTTATGAAGATCCCTTTACCCCCAAGGAGGACCGCGATGGCTGAACCTGTCATTGAAGAACGAATGGAAATACCCGCAGCCCATGAGGCAAATATTTTCGGACAGTACGACGTATTTGCCAAAAAGCTGGAGCGGGCCTACCGGGTTTCGCTGATCAGCCGGGACGGCGTCATGCGGATTATCGGGCCGGCCCCGAACGTGAAGGAGGCGAAAAATGCCCTTTCCCAGCTGCTGTCCCTTTCCCTGCGGGGTGAAACCATAACCGAACAGAATGTAAATTACCTGATTGCCATGTCCCTGGAAAACCGGGAAAACGTCCTGCTTTCCCTGGACGAATCCTGCATCTGCCATACCATAAGCGGCAAACCCGTCAAACCCAAAACCCTGGGGCAGAAGCAGTATGTGGATGCCATGAAGAACAATATGGTCACCTTCGGCATCGGCCCGGCAGGCACGGGCAAAACCTATCTGGCCATGGCCATGGCCATCACCGCCTTCCGCAGTGAGGAGGTGGGCAGGATCATCATGACCCGGCCTGCCATCGAAGCGGGGGAAAAGCTGGGCTTCCTGCCCGGCGATCTGCAGAGCAAGGTGGATCCCTACCTGCGGCCCCTGTATGATGCCCTTTACCAGATCATGGGGGCGGAAACCTTCCAGAAGAACATGGAAAAAGGATTGATCGAGGTGGCGCCCCTGGCCTACATGCGCGGCCGGACCCTGGACAACGCCTACATCATCCTGGATGAGGCCCAGAACACCACCCAGGCCCAGATGAAGATGTTCCTGACCCGCATAGGCTTCGGTTCCAAGGTGGTCATCACCGGGGACACCTCCCAGAAGGACCTGCCCTCCGGGGTGAAATCCGGTCTGGACGTGGCCCTGAAGGTACTGAAAAACGTGGAGGGCATCGCGGTGTGCAACCTGACCAGCAGGGACGTGGTCAGACATCCCCTGGTGCAGAAAATAGTGGAAGCCTATGAAAATTACGAGGCAAAGCATCCCGAAAGGGACAATGCCGGAAGATATGACAGGAGAACCTACAGAAGATGACACTGTTTGCAGAAAACGAATCCCCCGTACGCCTCAGCTTTTCAATGGAAAACGTTGCCCGTCAGGTGGCGGAGAAGGTGCTGGAGCTGGAAAACTGTCCCTATGAATGCCAGATTTCCCTGCTGCTGACGGACGGTACCGAGGTACAGAGACTGAACAGCGAATACCGGGGCATCGACAGGGAGACGGACGTGCTTTCCTTCCCCCTTATCGAATTTGCCTCTCCCTCGGATTTTGCCCCCCTGGAGGAGGACGACGAGGCTTTCGATCCGGAATCCGGCGAACTGATGCTGGGCGATATCGTCATCAATGCCGCCAGAATGCTGGAGCAGGCGGAGGATTACGGCCATTCGGTAAAGCGGGAATTTGCCTTTCTGGTGGCCCACAGCCTTTATCATCTTCTGGGGTATGATCATATGACCCCGGAGGAAGAGGCCGTCATGCAGGAGAAGCAGGAGAAGACCTTAAAGCTTCTGGGCATTACCCGGGAGGCTTCGGACGCGGACACGGTCCGGGAGCGCTTTCTGGAGAAAAAGCGGGTTGTCATCAAGATCGGCTCCTCCTCCCTTACCCATCCGGAAACCGGCAAGATCGACCTTATCAAGCTGGAAATCCTGGTGCGGGAGCTGGCGGATCTGCGGATGCGGGGCAGGGAAGTGGTGCTCGTGACCTCCGGCGCGGTGGCCACCGGCCGGGACGCCCTGCAGATGATGAATACAAAGCTGAACCTGGCCATGAAGCAGGCCTGCGCCTCCGTGGGACAGGCACGGCTGATGATGCTGTACCAGAAGCTGTTTTCCGAGTATAACCAGATCTGCAGCCAGGTGCTTCTGACCAAGGACATCATGCTCAATGACAGTGCCAGGCGCAATGCCCGGAACACCTTCAACGAGCTGCTTTCCCTGGGGGTTATCCCCGTGGTCAATGAAAACGACACGGTGGGCACCGACGAAATCAGCAACCTGACGGTTTTCGGGGACAACGACACCCTTTCCGCCGTGGTGGCCGCCCTGATTGACGCGGATCTTCTGATCCTCCTGTCGGATATCGACGGGCTGTATACGGACGACCCCCACAAAAATCCCGATGCCCGGTTCATCCATGTGGTGGAGAAACTGGACGACCGTCTTCTTTCCATGGGGAAGGAGAGTACGGGAAGCCGGGTGGGTACCGGCGGCATGGCCACAAAGCTTTCGGCAGCCAGGATTGCCACCGGCGCCGGCGCGGATATGGTGATCGCCAGCGGCGAGGACTTCCATGTCATTCACCGCATCATCAACGGCGAACCCTACGGCACGGTATTCCTGGAAAATGCCGAGGAAAAAGATTATCTGCTGGAGTACCTGAAGGTTCCGGCGGCAGGAGACGCGGATGATAAATCTTGAACGAATCAATGAACTTGCTAGAAAATCCAAAACCGTAGGCCTTACGGAGGCGGAGAAGGAGGAACAGGCCCTTCTCCGGGCGGAATACATTGCCGCCGTAAGAAGAAACCTGCGGGCGCAGCTGGATAATATTGATATTCAGGAAGCGGACGGCACGGTCACCTCCCTGAAGGAGAAATACGGAGAAAAGCATCATGATAAATTTACAGGAGACGGGCAGGAGAGCTGAAGAAGCGAAGAAAATACTGGCAAAATGTTCCACCGGACAGAAAAACGAAGCCTTAAGGGCCTGTGCGGATGCCCTGGAAAGAGACGCGGCCATTATTATCCGGGAAAATGCGAAGGATATGGAAAAGGGCCGTGCCAAGGGCATGTCGGCGGGACTTCTCGACCGCCTGCTTTTGAATGAAGCAAGGATTGCCGGCATGGCGGACGGCCTGCGCCAGGTGGCTGCCCTGCCGGATCCCATCGGCGAGGTGGTGCGAATGTCCACAAGACCCAACGGCCTTATCGTGGGACAGAAGCGGGTGCCCCTGGGGGTCGTAGGCATGATTTACGAAGCCAGGCCCAATGTGACCCCCGATGCTTTCGGCCTCTGCTTTAAAACCGGCAATGCGGTCATCCTGAAGGGCGGAAGCGATGCCCTGTGCTCCAACATCGCCATCGTGGACAGCCTCTGGAGCGGCCTTGAAAAGTGCGGCCTTCCAAAAGATGTCCTGCAGCTCATCACGGATACGGACCGGCAGACAGCCGTGGAGCTCATGCGGCTGAACGAATACCTGGACGTGCTGATTCCCAGGGGCGGCGCGGGCCTTATCCGGACCGTGGTGCAGAACAGCACGGTGCCGGTAATCGAAACCGGCGTCGGCAACTGCCATATTTACGTGGATGAATCCGCGGATCTTGCCATGGCGGAAAACATCATCATCAATGCCAAAACCCAGCGGGTCGGCGTATGCAACGCCTGTGAATCCCTGGTAGTGCATTCCGCCGTGCTTGAAAAACTGCTTCCTTCCCTGACGGAGAAGCTTTCCGCCTTTTCCGTGGAAATGCGCTGCGACGAGCGCGCCCTCGCCTTTGTGAAGGGCGGCGTTCCCGCAACGGAGGAGGACTGGGGCACGGAGTACCTGGATTACATCCTTTCCGTGAAGACCGTGGACAGCTTTGACGAGGCGGTGGCCCATATCAACCGGTACAACACCGGCCATTCCGAGGCCATCATCACGGAAAGCTACACCAATGCCCAGCGTTTCCTGGAGGAAATCGACGCGGCCTGCGTCTATGTCAATGCCTCCACCAGGTTCACCGACGGCAATGAATTCGGCCTCGGCGCGGAGATCGGCATCAGCACCCAGAAGCTGCACGCCAGGGGGCCGATGGGCCTGGAAGCGCTGACCACAACGAAGCACATTATTTACGGTTCCGGACAGGTTCGTCAGTAATTACCTTATCCGTCGGGTAAATTTGTAATTATTTGGAATTGACAAAAAAATAACATATATTATACTGTTATCGTACTTTATGATCTAAAGTCATAAAGTATGCCCATAACACTTTTGAGCAAGCGAAACATAAGTATATTTAAGAAAAGGAGAGACATTTTATGGAATTCGTAACGTATGAAGTTGACGGCGCCGTTGGTATCATTACCATTAACCGCCCGAAGGCCCTCAACGCGCTGAACAGCACTGTTCTGGAAGAGCTCAACGAAGCGTTCGACGGTGTTGACCTGAATGTTGTTCGCTGCCTTATTCTGACCGGTGCAGGAGAGAAATCCTTCGTAGCCGGCGCGGACATCGGCGAGATGAGCAATCTGACCAAGGCGGAAGGCGAAGCCTTTGGTAAGAAGGGAAATGATGTTTTCAGAAAGATCGAGACCTTCCCCATTCCCGTTATCGCTGCAGTCAACGGCTTCGCATTAGGCGGCGGCTGTGAGATCTCCATGAGCTGCGATATCCGTCTCTGCTCTGACAATGCCGTATTCGGCCAGCCCGAAGTAGGCCTCGGCATCACCCCCGGCTTCGGCGGCACCCAGAGACTTGCCCGTCTGGTAAGCCCCGGCATGGCCAAACAGCTTATCTACACCGCCAGGAACATCAAGGCTGCGGAAGCTTACCGCATCGGCCTGGTGAACGCTGTCTGCAGTGAAGTGAAGGACGAAGAGGGCAATGTGGTGAAATCCGCCCAGGAAGCCCTTATGGAAGCTGCCGTTAAGATGGCCAAGGGCATTGCCGCCCAGGCTCCCATCGCTGTCCGTAACTGCAAGAAAGCCATCAACGAAGGCCTTCAGGTTGACATGGACCAGGCTATCGTTATTGAAGAAAAGCTCTTCGGCGACTGCTTCGAGACTGAAGACCAGAAAGCCGGCATGGGCAATTTCCTTGAGAAAGACAAGGAAAAGAAACTCAAAGTTGTTCCCTTTAAGAATTGCTGATAAGCAAACAATTCTTGGAAAATATTAAACAGGAGGATTTTTAAATGAAGGTTGGAGTTATCGGCGCAGGAACAATGGGTTCCGGTATTGCGCAGGCATTCGCTTCCACTGAAGGTTACGAAGTATTCCTTTGTGACATCAACGAAGAATTCGCAGCCAACGGCAAGAACAAGATTGCCAAGGGCTTCGAGAAGAGAATTGCCAAGGGTAAGATGGAGCAGGCTGCTGCCGACGCTATTCTTTCCAAGATTACCACCGGTGTTAAGGACATCTGCAAGGACTGCGATCTTATCGTAGAAGCAGCTGTAGAGAACATGCAGATCAAGAAGGCTACCTTCAAAGAGCTGGATGAGATCTGTAAGGAAGACTGCATCTTCGCCAGCAACACTTCTTCTCTGTCCATCACCGAAATCGGTGCCGGACTCAAGCATCCGATGATCGGCATGCATTTCTTCAATCCCGCTCCCGTTATGAAGCTGATTGAGGTTATTGCCGGTATCAACACCCCCGACTGTGTTGTCGAGAAAATCATTGAGATTTCCAAGGAAATCGGCAAGACTCCCGTACAGGTTCAGGAAGCTGCCGGATTCGTTGTAAACCGTATTCTTATCCCGATGATCAATGAAGCTGCCGGCATCCTTTACGAAGGCGTTGCTTCCGCAGAAGATATCGACACTGCCATGAAGCTTGGTGCCAACCATCCCATGGGACCCCTTGCTCTGGGTGACCTTGTAGGCCTTGACGTTGTTCTGGCTATTATGGATGTTCTTTACACCGAGACCGGCGACAGCAAATATCGTGCCCATCCGCTGCTTCGCAAGATGGTTCGGGGCGGCAAGCTCGGCCAGAAGACCGGCTGCGGTTTCTTTGATTATACAAAGTAATTAATCTATACATGGAGGATTAGACATGGATTTTACAATTGATAAAAAACATGAGATGGCGAGAAACCTGTTCAAAGAATTCGCTGAGAACGAAGTAAAGCCTCTTGCGCAGGAAGTCGACGAGACCGAAGAGTTCCCTGCAGAAACCTTTAAGAAGATGGCCAAGAACGGCTTCATGGGCATCGCTGTACCGAAGCAGTACGGCGGCCAGGGCTGTGATGTTCTTACTTACATCATGGCAGTTGAAGAGTTGGCGAAGGCCTGCGGCACCACCGCTGTTGCCCTTTCCGCTCACAGCTCCCTGTGCATTGACCCCATTCTGTTCTACGGAACCGAAGAGCAGAAACAGAAATACGTTCCGAAGCTTGCCAGCGGCGAATGGATTGGTGCTTTTGCACTGACCGAGCCCATGGCCGGTACTGATGCCCAGGGCATGCAGACCAAGGCTGTTCTCGACGGAGACGAGTGGGTATTAAACGGCTCCAAGTGCTTCATTACCAACGGTAAGGTTGCGCAGGTTTACATCATCTTCGCAGTTACCGGCATCGTTGAGAAGCGCGGCCGCAAGTCCAAAGAAATCTCTGCTTTCATCGTAGAGAAGGGCACCCCCGGCTTCAGCTTCGGTGTTAAGGAAAAGAAGATGGGTATCCGTGGTTCTTCCACCTATGAGCTGATCTTCACCGACTGCCGCATCCCGAAAGAGAACCTTCTGGGCAAGCAGGGCAAAGGCTTCTCCTATGCCATGCATACTCTGGACGGCGGCCGTATCGGTATCGCTGCACAGGCTCTGGGTATTGCTGAAGGCGCCATCGATGCTACTATCAAGTATGTAAAAGAGAGAAAGCAGTTCGGCAAGTCCATCTCCTCATTCCAGAATACGCAGTTCCAGCTGGCAGAGCTTGCCACCACCACGAAGGCAGCTCAGCTCATGGTTTACCGTGCTGCTCTGGCAAAACAGAACCAGCCCGTTTACACCGTAGAAGCTGCTATGGCTAAGCTGTTCGCTGCACAGACCGCTATGGAAGTTACCACCAAGTGCGTACAGATGTTCGGCGGTTACGGATATATCCGTGAGTATGATGTTGAGCGTATGATGCGTGATGCCAAGATTACCGAGATCTACGAAGGAACTTCTGAAGTTCAGCGTATGGTTATCTCCGGAAATATTTTAGCTTAATAGGAGGAGAATTAAAGTGAAGGTTGTTGTTTGTATTAAACAGGTACCTGATACCGCCGGCGGCGTTCAGTTCAATCCCGACGGAACATTAAACAGAGCTGCTATGCTTGCTATCATGAATCCGGATGACAAGGCCGGTCTTGAAGCTGCACTTAGATTAAAAGATCAGTACGGCGCCGAGGTTACCGTAGTAACCATGGGTCTGCCGAAGGCACAGGATGTTCTTCTTGAGGCTCTCGCCATGGGCGCTGACAAGGCTATCCTGGTAACAGACCGTCGTCTGGGCGGCGCTGACACCTGGGCTACCTCTCAGACCGTAGCTGCAGCCGTTCGTAATCTTGAGTATGATATCATCATCACCGGCCGTCAGGCTATCGATGGTGATACCGCACAGGTTGGTCCCCAGATCGCCGAGCATCTCGGACTGCCCGTTATTTCCTACTGCCAGGAGCTGAAGATTGACGGTGACTATGTTATCGCCAAACGTCAGTATGATGACAGATATCAGATCCTGAAGGCAAAGATGCCTGTTCTGATTACTGCTCTTTCCGAGCTGAACACTCCTCGGTACATGACCCCCGGCGG
>CADBNF010000099.1 GCA_902796005.1 uncultured Lachnospiraceae bacterium
CTGGCTTTTCGTATTCATCTTTCATCCAGTGGTAACGCACAACAGTTTCCGATAACAAGGGGGCACAGTCATCGCATAACACTGCTGGTATTTGGTCGGGAAGATAACCCAAGTGCGCACACATTCCATTTACGAACTTTCTACCGCAGTTTGTGCAGCAATTCTTGTGCTCGTTATAGAAAATGTCCAACTCTCTCGAATGACGATGCGACATTTCTTGCATGTGTTATTCTCCTTATAGTACCCGTTTCAGCAGTTCCTCCGCGCTTTCGTCGGCGGGATCGTTGGTGCCCAACTCGCCACGGAAAGCACGGGCGAGGATGGATTTCTTTATCCCTTCAATCTGGTCAAGCTGCAGCAATAGATACTTTACTGCCTCGCTTGATAGTCTTTTCAAGATCTTCTTTAACAGTCTCATTAATATTGTCGATTATCTTCATGGCTATATCCTTCACTCCGGCAGCTTAAAGTCAAAATAGATATCTTCTGGCGCGGTTTCATCCATCGGTATCCGGAACAGGTGTGCACCGTTGTCTTTTTTCGAGCCTTCGATGTATTCCATCTTTCCGGTACCGATGTAGGTGAAGGGCAGCTGGATACCGTCTTCATTGTCCACCTTTCGGACGAAGAGATGAATCATCCGGCTGTTCTTCAAGGCAGTAAGCTCTCTGTCACTGACATTTGCCACGGTTTCCCACTGGAAGGTATCTTGGTCAATATAGCCGTCTGCGTAATTTAGCTCAGCCTTCGTACTGCTGGCTTTGATGACTGTCACATAGGCATAGACGACACCATCGTAAATCTTCGTTCCCAGCATGATATCCTTCGGATTGTTCAACAGCAGCAGTTGCACCTGCTCTTTACGGTATTTGCCCCAGAGGTGAAAGATTTCATCCTCCCGGCTATCGTAGAAGTCTACATCGTATTTCCCGAGGCCGTATTCCAGCAGATCCTGCATGTATTCATCAAACTCTACGCCGAGCTTAAGCCCCGCGAAGGATAATGTTCCTTCAGCCAGCTGAAAGAAATCTTCCTTCAGCATAAACTTTAACGCATGGTCAAAGGCTTCCTGGCGGAATCCCTGCATATTTCTCTCGATGTTTTGTTGTATTTCCTGCAGGCTGTTGCT
The DNA here is from genome assembly GCA_902796005.1 of uncultured Lachnospiraceae bacterium. Lineage (GTDB taxonomy): Bacteria > Bacillota > Clostridia > Lachnospirales > Lachnospiraceae > Alectryocaccobium. The sequence goes on from CADBNF010000099.1 coordinate 1,130, forward strand.
TCCGGCGTGATTCAGCAGACCCCGGATAATCAGATATTCGTAAGGCCGAACCAGAGGAAGCATCTCTGATACGTATTTGATAAAGCTTTCCTGCCGGTCATCGAAGGAGGGAACCTCTTCTCCGATAGCAGTTAAGAAGCCGTAATACGAAGCATTCTTGCGGTTACTTATCCGCGACTGCATGAATTTGATAAGGTCCGGCGCGTAATCATTGTTCAGATAATCCACGTGCCTGGGATACTCCGAGGAGCTAATGTATTTCTTGAAATTCAAATAATCCTGCTGCAGGTATTTCTGGGTATTGAAATTCACTTGGTCGATGAAGGAAAGGATTTCCTTCTTGCTCAGCTCATCGATATGGATTTCTACACCATAGGGTGTAAGCCCCAGGCTTTTGAAATTCTCCGCGATGAGGGCAGCCACCAGTTTTTTCTCCACCACAAAGTTTTCGGACAGACTGCCCAGCGCAAAGGCGATCTGTACGCTTCGTTTGTAATCATTTCCGATGAAGTCCAGTACGGTTACAAACCGCTTTCCTTCGTAGGTACGCAGGCCTCGGCCCAACTGCTGGATAAAGATGGTCTGGGAGTCCGTGGGCCGTAAAAATAAGACCATATTTACACCGGGGATATCCACGCCTTCGTTCAAGATATCTACGGTAAAGAGGATTTCCAGCTCCGCAGCATCATCCTGTAGCTCTTTGTAGGCCCGGACACGCTCTCCTACCGAATTCTTCCCGGTCAGATACTGGGTATGATAATAATCCTCCATGGCCTGGCTCATACGTATCGCGTGGGAAATATCCCGGCAAAAGGCCAGAGCTTTGAGCTTCTGCCCGGGAACACGATGCTTCTCTATCATCTTGTAGATAAAATCGCAGTGCTTTTCGTCGGAAAACTGCTCTACAAATCGGTGCCCCTTGGTCTCTTTTATCCCATATTCGATGAGCTCGTCCCGGATACCATAGTACTTAAAGGGCACAACCAGTCCGTTCATGATCGCATCGCGAAGTCTCAGCTCGTAGGGGACATTCTGTCCAAACAGGCCCAACACGTCTTCTCCGTCCATACGCTCCGGCGTCGCAGTAATACCCAGCAGAAACTGCGGTTCGAAATACTCGATAATCTGGCGATAGGTTGCCGCCGCGGCATGGTGACATTCATCGATGATGATGTAATCCCAGGTATGTTTATCGAACAGCTCCTTCGACGCCGCCATGGTCACGTTCGTGGAAAATACAAAGTCCGCGTCCATTTCCTTGTATTCACCGTTAAACACGCCGTAGGAACGATCGCTGCCAAATACCCGCTGGAAGGTTTCCAGGGATTTCATCAGGATTGACCCTTCATGGACAATATACAGCAGGCGTTTCGGCGCAAAGTTCAGCGCATCAAAGGCAGCCAGGAAGGTTTTACCTGAGCCCGCAGAGGCCACGATAAGCGCTCTGGACGCGCCCATCGCCCGCACCCGGTTCAACTCCTTAAGCGCTCTTCTTTGCATGTAATTGGGCTTTACCGCAGAATTGGCAATACTGTAATCCATATCCCACCGTTCGATGGAATAATACAGTCTCGTCTTGTATTCCTCGATAATATCCTGGGTTAAGGGCAGCGTCTGCTTCCACAGCGCGTCAAATTCCGCCTTCGCAGCCGTATATGTTTTCTCCTCCTCATCCTCGATGACGGAGACATCCCACTCCACATTTTTGAGCAGAGCAAATACAGTGATATTTGAGGATCCGACCAGCAGTTCTTTCCTGTCCTCGAACTCGAACAAATACCCCTTTGAATGAAATCCTACAGTATTTCCGGCCTGGTCGTGGAAGCAATCCTTGTCCAGTCTACAGGCAAACCGCTCAGGATACCGCGTCTGTAAATCGTAGAAAAACTGCAGCGACTCTATATCCGTAAAGTTCTGATAGGTGGAGGTAATAACCTGCCCTTTCGCGCCTCTGGCTATCGCCGCTTCGATATTTGGCGCCAGCAGCCTTAAGCCCGGCTTTTTGATAAAACTCACCGAAAAGCTAAATGACCGGCAAAGATCAATATTCTTCTTAAGCTTATCTATGAACTTTGTGGATGTCGTGTTGGTATAGAATTCGGTGGTCATTGAAATCGCTCCCTACAGTTCTTCCCGAGTATCTTGCTTTTTCTATCGTGGCAGCCGTCACTGCATAAACTCCAGCAGATTTCCCGTATTGTCCCGGATATAGCAGAGCCTGGATTCTCCCAGAGAAATCGGCCCCATGGCGAAGTCCACGCCGCATTCTTTGAAATGCGCAATCATTTTCTCCAGGTTGTCGCAGGCAAAGCAGATATGCTTCATCCCCTGCACCTGGGGATCCGTATCCGGATCGGTACGCTCCGGCGGAATCGCGATGGTTTCGTCATGCCGGAACACTTCGATTTCCAGCTCGCCGTTGGAAAGGGTGACCATTTCGCTGCGCGGCCCGTCCAGATAAGCGCGGGAAACCGGCTCAAATCCCAGGACTCTCCCGTACCAGCTGATGGTTTCCTCCAGGTCGGCTACACTGATGGCGAAATGCTTGATGTGGTAGGTCATATTTGCTTCCTTTTTCCTCTTTTGGGTATACTTTCCCTAATTTACATTAATCCACTTATATTATACCCTCCCGCTTTTTTCATGTCAAAAAGGACCTGTCGGGCTATGCCGACAGATCCTCGCAAAATTGCCATTTTTGTGAATTAGTACTCTCGATTTCGTAATCCTTGCCAAAGGGAAGTGTCACAGAAGTGTCACACGGGGTTGACATAAATATTATTTCTCTTTCGGCACCGGCTTGGCCAGCTTCATCGCGTCCTTCTTGCCGAAGGTTCTGCGGATGACGGTTTCGACGTATCTCGTCAGGAGTTCTTCGTCGTCAATCGGCGTGAAGAACCGCAGCACGCGGGTCTGGTTGAACCAGACGATTTTCACTGGGGCTTTTAAGGTCCGGCTGATGCCGCCGATGGCCAGCTGGCCTCTTTCCTCTGCCAGCGCATCGAAGGCTTTGATGCCGCCTTTGGTCTTTCTGTTTCTGTATTCCTCGATCAGCTCTTTCCCGGGCGTATTTGCCATCTCGGCGACGGTGATGGTGGAAATGTTATCCAGGTCCGCGGACTCCATATAGGCGGCCCAGTCGACCATCATGTCCCAGCCGTACCCTCTGGCCGCCAGAAGGATATCGTACTGCTGCCAGGCCCCTGAAATATGCTGCATTTCCTGGATGTAGCTGATATCGTCGAGCATTTCTTTGGATGCGGCAGCGGGCTGTGCGCTGGTATTTTTGTTGTTCTGCGCTTCTGATGCTTCTGCTTTTTTCTTTTTAAATCTGTCGAAAATGGACATTTCCCTCATGCCTCCTGTATTTTACATATAAGTGACGGTTTCGTTTAAATCCTTCCGGCTCTCGTGGTTCGGCAGCGGGCCTGCGCCTTCGGCTGCATACCCCAAATCCATAACCATAAGCACTTCCTCATTCTCCGGCAGTCCCAGAACCTCCGCCATCTTTTCCGGGTCGAGGAAATTCAGCCAGCAGCTGTCCACGCCTTCGTCGGCAGCCGCCAGAATCATATGCGTGGCCACAATGGTTGCATCCTCCACGCCGGAATCGCGCTTTCCGCCCGGGTAGGTAAATACATTGTTCCTGTCGAAGGCTACCACAAGCACGGTCGGCGCGCCGTAGCGGCAGGGCGTCACGGTATCAATCTTTGCAAGGATTTCCGGGGTCCGGACCACATACACATGCTGCTCCTGCAGATTTCTGGCGGTGGGCGCGAGCCGGCCGGCCTCCAGGATGGCGGTCAGCTTCTCTTCCTCCACCTGCCGGTCTGAATACTTCTTGCAGGAATACCTGTCCCTGATTACTTTTTTAAATTCCATCTTGTTTCTCCTTTTCTTTTAAACGTGACAGAGGGACGGTTCTTTTGTCACCATGTCTCCCTGCTATATCTCCGTATAAATCCGCTTTCCGTCCTTTACCTCGGACTTCAGCAGGGAAATGCTTTTCACCATCATTTCGCCCTTCGGCGCGGAAACGCCCTGCCATCTGCCTGCCGCCCTGCGAATCAGGGTGATGTGCGGGGTAAATTTCTTCCGGTCGTAATCTATCCCGGCGGCATCCAGCGCTGCGCGCAGGTCCTTGACTGCGGCGGCCAGGCCCTGGTTTCCCTTCACCCCGGCCCAGACAATATCGCCAAATGCGCCGGTCCCGGAAAGGGCCAGCTTAAAGGGCTTGAATGTGAACCGGTTCATGAGGTCGCGCACCGGCTGCGCATCCTTTACCTCTCCCAAGAATGCCAGCGTCAAATGGAGGTTCTGCTTCGGCGCATAGCTGCCCTTCACGCCTGCTTTCTTGCATTGATGCATGGTCTCGGTCAGCGCCGCCTGGAGCTCGTCGGTCAGTTGAATAGCGATAAACAGTCTCATGGGGGTTGTTCCTTTTTATTGTTTGATACTATCATACCACACTATGGTGAAGGATGGTAGGGGGGACAGAGGGATGTGACAAAAGAACCGTCCCTCTGTCATCGAGGTTTTGGCGGTACGGACGGCTTGCTTACCCTTAGTTTTAAACTGATAGGCCTCATTTGAGATGTTCTGACATTTCTATTGACAAACTTGATTATTTGGCTTATTATTAAGATAAAGGCATTACCGATAGACGGTTTGCCCAGGTAATCAAAAAGTGACTGACCGGGCTAGGGGCGTTCACTTTTTTGTATTTCTGTCTTTACCTAACAATTGCTTGCCTTTAAAGGCAGCAGAAAAGCCGCGGTCTTTCACCGCGGCTTTTCCCTTTTCCAAAGCTCAAATGTTACAAATGTATCACTCAGATAATACTATTGACAAGTCTGAATGTTGAGCTTACAATACAGATAAAGGCATTACCGATAGACGGTTTGCCAGTTAGAACACAAAAAGTGACTTTCCTAGCGACGGGCGGTCACTTTTTTGTATGTTTGTCTTTTCCAAACGTATAGCCAGCCATAAATACTGTTATGAACATACCTACTACGCTTATAAGGTCAATAACATTCATACGCATGCCCTCCTTTCTTTTGGAATTGAGGGCACCAGCCCTCTTATGAGGGCAAACCGCCTACCGTATATGGTAATGCCGGTTTCTATTATATAATATTTATGGTTCATATGCAATATGTTTATGGTTATTATAAGTTACTATTTTGAATTACTAATGAATAGCAGTCAACATAAGCTGTCGTTAGTGGCTAACTAAAAAGCGCCAAGCCCTTACAAGGGTTAGGCGCTTTTGTATTTACTCCGGTACGAAGATAATCAAGAATTGTGGCAGGTTTGGCGGTACTGACAGCCTGCAACTTCTTGCTTAGTACGATGCTTAGTACGATGGGATGCTTTGTGACACTGCTCTTCCGGCAGTCGGTTACATCAATTTCATGCCGTCCTTGAAGGCATTTCCCACCTTTGCACCCACGCCGTAATAGGCGTTGCTGAAGGGATCGAAGCTGATGGGTTTTACCTTGGTGACGTCCACCACGCCGTCGGTGACAACGCTCTCATCGGCGGAAATATTTACGATTTCGCCGACAAGGATACCATCTTCGAAGCTGATGACCCTACATTCCAGGGCCAGGGGCAGTTCGTCGATAAGGGGTGCGTCCACAAATTCACTCTTCGTGGCGTGGAAGCCGGCCTTTTCAAATTTGTCGGGTACCTTCCGGCCGGACTCGATGCCCACATAGTCGCAGGGAACCACCTGGTCCTCCGTGGCCATGCTGACGGTGAAGGCCTTCCTGACCTTCAGATTGTCGGTGGTCTTGTGCTCGCTCAGGCTGATGGTAATCTCTTTAAAATCCGTCGTGATGCCCCAGGCAGCATTCATCGCGTTGGGAACGCCGTTTTCGTCATAGGTTGCAATAATCAGTACCGGCTGCGGGTACATAAGGGGCTTCGCGCCAAAGTTAATTCTGCTCATTTTTCTCCTCCTCTATCACATTCAAATTTTCTTTCATTCATTCCAGCGCTGCGAAGAACAGCTCGTAGAAATCGTCTTCTCCGGCCAGCATCGGGGAGTTTTCTCCGCCTCCGTTGGTGCTTCGCTTCATGGCCGCGTAGGCGGTTTCGCCGGCATCTATCAGGTCCATCATGTAGACGGGGTAGCCCAGGCGCCGGCAGCAGGCGCAGAAGGCTTCCAGGGGATTTTCTTCTTTTCTTGTGGCCAGCAGGGCCGCGCGCAGCTCGGGTTCATTTTTGGCCCGGTGCTGCAGCTCGTCAAGGGCTTCGTAAATGTTCATTTTGATGATTTTTACTGTTTGTAAAGATATAAGTCTGCGGCAGCCAGCAGGTCCACCTTTTTGGCGCCGTTATCCGTCAGGTAATCGCGGAACTCTTCTGCAACGAAGTATTTTGTCTTGGACAGATCCCTGGTGTTGTAGAAGGTAATAAAGCCTTTATCCACCAGTTCCTTCGCGTTCTTGTACTCATCCAGGTTCTTGAAAATCATGACAACGCTGACGGATTCGTCGTCCTCGACGATCTTCTGCTCAGCGAATTTCAGCTTCCCGAAGCCGGGGTAGACTTCCTCGACAGTATCCTCGTCAAAGTCGTCGATGGTATAGCCGGCGCTTTTGTCGAACTTCGTTTCCACCGTCAGGGCCGTAACCTTATCGGTATCATTCCCGTAATAAATACCCATGTATTCGGTCCAGCCTTCGCCAGTCGCGGTTTCATAGAATTCGTGGGCGATGAGAATATCCGTGGTATTCACGACTATTTTCGCGTCTTTCGTCTCGCTGCCGGCCTCGGAAACGACCGAGCTGACGCTTTTTTCGGCCTCCTTCGTTCCGCAGCCCGCAAATGCGGCGCATGCAATACAAATACTTAACACTAAAGCGATTCTTTTCTTTATCAATTCTGTCCTTCCTTTTCAGCTGCTTTTAAACAGTGATACAGCCAGATCCACCACCTTATTGGGCGTTGCGGGGTCTGCCGCCAGGAAATGCCCTTCGCTGGGGCTTATGTATCGCTGTTAATCACAGATTATACTGCGATACGGGAGGAATGACAAGGGGATGACAGAGGCGACAATGTGATAGAGGGACGGTTCTTTTTGTCACGTCTGTCACCAAATCTACTCTTGAATTTTTATCGGTTAACCGATAAAATATAGTAAAGGAATGTGGGAGGATGAAGGATGAATTTTGAAAGAGAACTGAAAAAAAGAAATACTAATATTCGGGCGTGTTCTATTCAGAGCAATATTCCTTATGCAACCCTTTACCCTATTGTGAAAGGCCAGGTTGATATCGGAAGCTGCTCATATTCAACGGTCGCAAAGCTTGCCCGCTTTCTGGGCTATCGTCCTGACGAAATCGTTTATGAGAAGGAGGATTTCCAGACATTCCGCAACAACCTCCACCATCATATCAAAAGCAATGAACTGGAATGCATTCTCGAAATCATAGAGGACGATGAGGTTGACAGATATCTGCTTCACGAGGATTATCTGAAGGCCTTATACCTTGTTGCCACAGTGGACTATATCAGCAGGAAAAACGGCATTCCGTTGTGTGACAAATACAATAACCTGCGAAGTCTCCGGCTGGAAAAGCCGTATTATATCGGTGACTCTTCTTTAATTGGTACGAATAGTAAGAATTGCATTGACGAGTTTTTAAGATACAACATTTATGAGGGAGATCTGTATGATGCCGTCTAAGGAAAAAATCACCAGGGCAAACGCAATGGACCTCATCAGGCGTTTCGCAAGAGAATACCGGAAAGAGCTTGGAAAAGCACCGTCCCTCTGTCACGTCCAAGCGCCTACACGCCAAGTCCTTCCCGGACCATTTGATCGACCTTCTCCTGCGCCTCGTGATTTCCGCCCTTTACAGGGCGGTTATACCACTTCGCTGCTTCCTCCATATCCTGATCTACTCCCAGGCCATACTGGTACGCATAGGCAACGTTGTTATACACGCTGTAGGAACCGTGGGTGGCGGCGGATTTGTACCATTTAAGAGCCTCGGCATAATCCTGTGTCACGCCTTCCCCCTCATAATACATCCGGCCGATTTCACTCTGGGCCAGGGAAATGCCCAGCTTTGCGGCCTTCAGCGTCCAGTTAAAGGCCTGTGTACAATCTTTTTCTACAACGATTCCCTTTGCATACAGAATCCCGAGCCAGATGTAGGCGATGCCGTAACCGCCCTCCGCAGAACGGATAAACCACCTGTATGCTTCGGCATCATCCTTTTCAATACCCTTTCCGTGGAACAGCAGCGCGCCGTAATTATTTGCACCGATGGCATTTCCCTGTTCGGCGGACATTTTCGTCCATTTCATGCCTTCAGCCAGGTCCTCGGGCACGCCCACGCCGTAATTGTACATATAGCCGAGGTTTGCCCGGCATTCGCCGCTGCCCTTTCGCGCCCCTTCGGTGTACCATCTCAATGCCTCGGTATAGTCGATCTCAACCCCCTGGCCGTACAGGTACATTTCTCCCAGCAGATAGTATGCGAACAGAAAATCCCCTCCGGCAGCAAGCCGGAAAAGCCTGTCGGCCTCAGCAAACTCTTCGTTTTTATAGTGTGCCAGGCCTTGCCTGAAATATTCTTCCGCCCCGGACATGCAGGTATCGTACTTTGCTTTGTTCTCTTTTTCGTTCATTTTCGCGGTTTCCTCTCTCTCGTAAACCATGCCGTTGTAACCTATCTTTACTTTTTTTAACAAATATATGACGAAAAGTAAAGATAGCTCCTATACAAAAACAGCCGGATATCTCCGGCTGTTTCAAAGCAGGCACGATATGCCTGTATTTTACACGGCTACTCTTTCCCGGCTTAATTCCCTCACCGTCCGGACAATTAAAAAGGCTGCGATAACAAAAGTAAGCACATCCGACAGAGGCATGGAATACAGCACGCCGTTAAGTCCGAAAAAGACAGGAAGCAGCAGGGCAAAGCCGACGCCGAAGACAAGCTCCTTTACCCGTTCTCTCCTGCCGGCGCCTATATTGAAGCCCACAACCGGTATGCAGCCTGCCGCCATGCCGACCACGATGGAGATGACGATCTGGAAGAACTTCATTACAATACCTACCACAGCCATGGGAATCTGGGCATACTGCTCCTGCCCGAAAATCGGATCAAGGGCACCGTATTTTCGTATCATGTTGTTGATGGCCGCCATGGCTGCCACAAGGGCGATCTGGGAAAGGAAGCTGGTAATACCCAGAACC
>CADBNF010000100.1 GCA_902796005.1 uncultured Lachnospiraceae bacterium
ATGTTGGAGAAGGGTGCCTGGGTACCCCAGCGGCTGGGCGTATTCACGCCGTATACGAAGGACTGAATGCACTGCTTTACTTCCTTCTGGCTTAAATTATCAATCTTGACAAAGGGGGCAAGGTAGGTGTCAAAGGAGGAAAAAGCCTGTGCGCCTGCCCACTCGTTCTGCATGATGCCCAGGAAATTGACCATCTGGTTGCAGAGGGTGGAAAGATGGCTGGCCGGGGAGGAGGTAATCTTGCCGGGAACGCCGCCCAGTCCCTCCTGAATCAGCTGCTTTAAGCTCCAGCCTGCGCAGTAGCCGGTCAGCATGGAAAGGTCATGCAGATGGATGTCGCATTTCCTGTGGGCCTCCGCCACTTCATTGTCATAGATTTCGGAAAGCCAGTAATTGGCCGTAATGGCGCCGGAATTGGAAAGGATCAGGCCGCCTACGGAATAGGTAACGGTGGAATTCTCCTTTACACGCCAGTCGTTGATACGCAGATAATCGTTTACCAGATCCTTGTAGTTCAGCAGGGCGGAGCTGACGTTACGCACTTTCTCCCTCTGCTTACGATACAGGATATAGGCCTTGGCGATGTCGGCGTAACCGGCTTCGGAAAGGACTTTTTCAACACTGTCCTGAATGTCTTCTACGGTAATCAGGTCATTCTTGATTTTGTCTTCAAAATCAGAGGTCACGCGCAGGGCCAGCATATCGATAACCGTGGGATGGTACTGCTTTTCCTGGGCTTCGAAGGCCTTGGTAATGGCCGCGCTGATTTTGTTTATGTTAAAATCAGCGATTTTACCGTCTCGTTTCACTACCTGGTACATAATAAATACTCCCCCTGAATTGTGTTTATACAAGTGTCGTCCTCACGACTTCACTAAATATACCACGCGTCCGGGGGAGTGTCAATATATAGTTTATCATTTTTCAGGCAGACACAATATATAGTGTCAGCTAACGATTGCTCCGCGAACTTCGACTTCCTTTACATAAGATTTCATTATGTCAACAGCCCGGCGGAGCAGTTCTTCTGAAGGAGGTGTAAAGCCGGCATACTTGACAGTATCCCTGTCCTTGAAGGGCTGGAGAAAGTATTTCCGCGCGCCTTCTATCATTTTGCCGATGCCGGTAAAGGATTCCTCCCTGTGCAGCTGTGCCACCACGGTGGTGCGGAATTCATATTCCACGGTTCCTTCCATGAGGATCCGGATGCTCTCCCGGATGGTGTCCAGGTTGACATAATCGACGCCGCAGGTGGCCGCGTAGTCCGCCGGGGCATTCTTCACATCCATAGCCACATAGTCCACAAGGCCTTCCGAGATGAGATCGGCCAGCCGGTCCGGATAGCCGCCGTCCGTATCCAGCTTTACCGGATACCCCAGCTCCTTAATGCTGCGAAGAAGCGCCGGAAGCCCCGGGGAAAGAAGGGGTTCCCCGCCTGTGACCGCCACGCCTTCAAGAAGGCCCTGGCGTTTTTTCAGGAAGGCCAGCAGCTCCCCGTCCTCCATCACCGGCGGGGCGAGCCGTTCCGCCAGTTCCGCATTGTGGCAGAAGGGGCAGCGGAAATTGCAGCCCGCCAGGAAAACCGTACAGGCCACCTTTCCCGGATAATCCAGCAGGGTCATCTTCTGCAGACCGTAAATGTCCATTTGCTTACTCTCCTGTTCTTTCCAAGGTATTTCTTTCCTACTATACCATATCCGGGGTCTTTCGGAAAGAAGAATCCTGTGGTAAACTATGGGTAAAATTCGTTATGAAACAGAAGAAATGAGGGTTAACCATGACCGAAAAGCTCTATTACGAGGACGCCTACCTTACGGATTTCACTGCGGAGGTTGTCTCCGTACAGGAAAAGAACGGCAGCTTTACGGCTGTATTTGATAAAACCGCCTTTTATCCCGAGGGCGGCGGCCAGCCCTGCGACCGCGGTGAGCTTATTACCGGGGACGGCCGGACCATTCAGGTGACTGACGTCCATGAAAAGGAAGACATCATTTATCATACCCTCTCCGCTCCCGTAAGGGCCGGCGAGGTCATTCACGGCCGGATTGACTGGGACCGCCGGTTCGATCATATGCAGCAGCATTCCGGGGAACACATCATCAGCGGCATGATCTGCCGGGCCTTTTCCTGTGACAATGTGGGCTTTCACCTGGGCGAGGACTGCGTTACCATTGACTACAATGCGGAAATCACCTACGAGCAGGTCAGGGTCCTGGAGGCGGAGGCCAACCGCTATATCTGGGAAAATCATGCCTTTCATGCCTTCTGGCCGGATAAGGAGGCCTTAAGCCGTCTGTCCTACCGGAGCAAAAAGGAGCTTGCCGGCGCGGTGCGCATCGCCGAATTTCCCGGCGCGGACATCTGTGCCTGCTGCGGGACCCACGTGGCCTTCTCCTCGGAAATCGGCCTTATCAAAATCGCCTCGGCAAAACGGTACAAGCAGGGCACCCGCTTCGAGCTGTACTGCGGGAAACGGGCCTATGATTTCCTTACCATGAATTTTGAAAACAACAGGGAAATCGCCGTTTTCCTTTCCGCAAAGGAAAACAATACCCCTGCCCTGGTGAGAAAGCAGGCGGAGGAGCTCTCCGATACCCGCTTCCGGCTGATGAAGCTTGAAGAGGAAAGCTTCCAAAGCATTGCAAAGGAGGCCGCCGGAAAGGGTGATGTACTGTTCGTCCTGGAAAGCCTGGCCGGCGACGGTACAAGGAAGCTGGCGGATGCCGTGGGAAATGTCTGCGGAGGCAGGGCCAGCGTATTTTCCGGAAGCGACGGCAGTTTCCGCTACGCCATTGTCCATAAGGGCGGCGACATAAGCGGCTTTGTCCGGGAAATGAACCAGGCGCTTTCCGGCCGCGGCGGCGGCAAAAGCGGCTTTGCCCAGGGAAGCGTTGCTGCAACGGAAGAAGAAATCCGGGCATTTTTCCGGCTGAAGGCATGAAGAAAGAAGGAGCTTGCCATAAGCTCCTTCTTTTCATATACCGAAGGGAATACTTAAAAGGGCCGACAGCCCCCGGTATACCCAGCCGGTAATATAGGATAAGGGTGAAATCCCCATTCTGTGCAGAACGAAAATCACCGCAAACAGGCCGAACATGAAATATCGCTCATAGCTCATCAGCTTATAGTAAATACGGTCCGGCAGGGCCGCGGTAAAAAGCCGGGAGCCGTCCAGGGGCGGAACGGGAAGCATGTTGAACACTGCAAGGCTGATATTGATGATGGATCCGTTCACCAGCAGTGTATACAGGGCCTGGGTGAAATTTACAACGTAATGCCCTCGTAAGGCCAGGAAATACACCAGGTTCGACCCCAGGATAAACAGGCAGGCCATGATAAGATTGGAAATGGGCCCGGCCGCCGCCGTCAGGGCAAAATAGCCTTTTCTCTTTTCCGGCGGGAAATTCCGGATACCCACCGGCACCGGTTTGGCATAGCCGAAGCCGAAAAGCATAATCATCAGGGTTCCCATAAGGCTCAGGTGCCGCACAGGGTTCAGGCTGATCCGGCCGGCGAGCCTTCCGGTGGGGTCTCCCAGTTTGTCCGCCATCCATGCATGGGCGCATTCGTGTATCGGAAGACAGACCAGAAGGACAATCCCTCTGGTCAGATAGGTTAACAGCGTACTGTTCATTTTTCCCTCTTATGAGCTCTTTCGCTGGAAGCCCCAGCTGCACAGGCCGATAAGCTCGGGGCCAGTGTGGGTTCCGATGATCGGCCCCATATTGATGATATCAACGGTCGCCCCTTCCTCCAGGATTTCCTCGGCCTGACGCTTCAGCTCCTCGGCCTCCTCATACATGGAGGTATGAACGATGTGAACGATTTTCGGTACGCCGGGCACACCCAGATCCTTCACATAGCCTTCAATAAGCTTTTTAAAGGCACCCTTAAGGCCTCTGGCCTTCGCCACCACCTGGAGCTTGCCTTCATCGTCAATGATAAGGATGGGCTTAACCTTGAGCATGCTGCCCACTACTGCAACGGCAGCGGATACCCGGCCGCCCTTATGCAGGTAATGCAGGTCTCCGACCATAAATTCATGACGCAGGTACTTGCAGTTCACCTTCAGCCAGGCGGCGTTGTCCTCCAGGGACATGCCGTTTTCCCGGTTGATGAGGGCCGCGCGGACGAAGATGCCCTGACCGACGGTTGCAGCAAGGGAATCCACCACCACAAGCTGCCGGTCGGGATACTCCTCCCGAAGCTCCGTGGCCGCCATGCAGGCGCTGTTGAAGGTTCCGGATAAACCGGAGGAAAAACAGATATACAGGATATCCTTTCCTTCAGCCAGCAGAGGTCCGAACAGCTCGATATAGCTGAATTCGTTCACCTGGGTGGTCTTGCTGTCCGCTCCGTTTTTCAATGCGGCAAAAAAGGCATCACACTCCTCGTTATGGGCGGGAGAACCGGTATCAAAAAGCTTCTCTTCCCCGTCAAGACTGTAGGACATGGGAACAATGCCCAGCTGATAATCCTGATAAACATGCGCAGGAAGGTCGACGGCGGAATCGGTATAAATCAGATAATCATTCATACTGTCGTTTTCTCCGGATAATTCTATTACTTTTCGCTGTGTAAGGAGGTATTATACTACGTTCTCTTAAAAATGAGAAGTGATTTTTGCCAGAATCGAAAAAGTGAAAAAAATAAGCGGCAGAGGAATCTGCCGCTCATTCTTATGCTTCACTCAGGAAAGGAGTTTTTCCGCCCACTCTTCTTCCCTGAAGCCGGTGAGCACGAAATCACTGCCCACAAGAAGGGGCCTTTTTACCAGCATGCCGTCGGTGGCAAGCAGGTCCAGCTGCTCCTGCTCACTCATTTCCGGCAGCTTCTTTGACAGGCCGAGCTCCCTGTACTGCTGTCCGCTGGTATTGAAAAAACGTTTTAGCGGCAGGCCGCTGATTTCCAGATATGCCTTCAGGGTCTCCGCATCCGGATGGTTCTCCTTAATATCGACAACCTCCGCCTCAATCTTCTTCTCTTCCAGCCATTTCAGTGCCTTTCTGCAGGTTGAACACCGGGAATAACAATAAACCTTTATCATTTTCCTGTCCTTTCTGTAATGCGTTTTACTGGTTTTCCTTTGCCTTTTGTTCCGCCAGATAGGTAATACAGCTGTGGGCGGCTACATTGCCCTCTCCCACGGCCTTGGCATACTGATAAGGCAGTCCGGTACAGTCTCCTGCGGCAAAGCAGCCGGGCAGATTGGTTTTGCAGGCCCTGTCGACGATCACATGGCCGCCCTCGGTGGCAAGCTGGGGGAACAGCCTGTCGGGAACAATCGCGTTTCTCAGGGCAAATACGCCGTCAACCTCCAGGGCTTCCCCGTTTTTAAGCACCAGCTTTTCAACTCTGCTTTCGCCCTCCACGGCAACTGCGGTTTCATGACGGATGACCACATTTTCGTTCTTTACGCTGCTTTCCTTAAAGGTGGGCAGGTAAATCACCTCGGATGCCAGTTCAGCCAGATACTCCACTTCATGCTCGTATTTGGCGTCATTGCTGATAACCGCAATCTTTTTTCCTTTATAAAACTGTCCGTCGCAGGTGGCGCAGTAGCTTAAGCCCCGGCCGAGGAGACGATCCTCTCCCTCCATGAGCTTCGCGTTCATGACGCCGATACATAAAATCAGGCTTTTGGCTTCATACATATCGTTGTCCGCAAGCACCATGAAGGAGCCCTTGTTCTGTATAATGGTGGTAACGGTTTTCTCCGTAATCTCCAGGCCTGCCCGCTTCCGGCTTTCGTCAAATGCGGCAAAAAGCGCCGGCCCGGAAACCTCGGGAAGCCCGGGATAATTGGTGATTTTCTCCGCCTTTATGACCTTATCGCTTAAGCGGCTGGTACCGAACCAGACAAATTCCTTATTGTACTTTTTAAGATTCAATGCAGCGGAAAGACCGGCAGGGCCTGTTCCGACAATAATACAGTCAAGCATTTCATATCTCCTTTCAGCCACATCATAACACAGTTTATCCGGCAAACCAATGGTTTTCAAAATAATTTCGTGCATCAGATCCGGCTTTCAATCCCGGTGCTCTTTCTTTACATTCACTTAAAAATCGGATATCATACCAAGGAAGAGTTCGATGACTTGATGTCCAAAAATCGGATATCAAGTTGGGGAGGCCGCAGGAAGTTGCCAAACGCATTTACTGA
>CADBNF010000101.1 GCA_902796005.1 uncultured Lachnospiraceae bacterium
CTGAAATTCCAAACTTCTGTATTTCTGAACTTCCATATTTCTGAATCTCTTTATTTCCATGAAAAATTCTTCCGTGTATTCCGAAAAGCTTCTTCCCCATCTCTATACCCTGATCCGCCCCTTAGGCGCGGGCGGACTGTCCGAAACCTTCCTTGCGGAAACGCCGGAAGGAAAACGGCTGGTACTGAAACGAACCGACATGCAGCGTCTCCTTAAGGCCGGAGAGGATTTCCGCGGCTTATGGCAGGGGCTTGAGCGGCTTAAAAACCTTCGCCATCCCCAGCTGGCTGCCGTTTACGATCTGTTCCTTGCGGACGGCTGTCTGTGGGAGGCGGAAGAATATGCTGCGGGCAGAACCTTAAGGCAGCTGAAGAGGAGCCGGCCCGACGGGTATTTTTCTGCCGGGGAAATCCTTTCCGTTACAAAGCAGCTGGCGGAAGCGGCAGGCTTTCTTCATACAAATGGCCTGGTGCACCTGGATATCCAGCCGGACAACATCCTGATAGACGATAAGGGCCGGCTGAAGCTGGTGGACTTCGGCAGCTGCAGGCCCTGGAAGGAGACTTCCTTCGACCGGGCGCTGCGGGGGACGGCGGGCTTTGCGGCGCCGGAGATGAGCGGCGGCTTTTCCGCCATTACGCCGGCGGCGGACATCTACGGGACAGGCCGGATCATGGCCTATATGCTGCAGAAGGAGGATGCCGGCCCGCATCCCGGCGCGGCTTCCTTCAGTATACATGCCTGTACAGCGGAGGATCTGCTGATTGACCGGGTTATCCGCGCCTGCACCGCCTGGCAGCCGGAGAAAAGGCCGGCGTCCTGCAGCAGCCTGCTGGATATGCTGGCCCTGTCCGGGGAGGAAAAGACCCGGCTTTTAAGACGCAGACAAAGGCGGATTCCGGCAATGCTGCTTGCGGCCCTCCTTATGGTTATGGGTCTTGCCGGCGTATCCGGCCGGGCCGGGGCGGTTTTTCCCAAACGGGAAGCTTATCTGCAGAACCAGGCGGTTCTCCAGGCCTCCGGACAGAAGGGGACTGCCCCGGCGGCTTTACTGTACCGCGGGACGATGCTTCTGTCCGCCGGGGATCTGCGGCAGGCCTGCGCCTGCTTTCAGCGGGCAGCGATTAAGGAAAAGGAGGAAATACCTTTGACGGAAGGAAATGACAAAGGCCGGGTATCGGCCGGTGCCCGTCTTCTGGCGCTGACGGGCCTTAAGGATGCGGATTTGCCGGCCCTTGTCCTGGTGCTCGAAACGGTGCTGGGAGAGGCGCAGCCTGCACCGGAGGACCTGGCAGCGGCCCTGGAATGTGTGGCTTCTGCGCAGAAGGCAGCAGCCTTTCCGGAGGCTGCCGAACAGCTGCGGCTTTGCTGCCTGACGGCCCTGACGTTGAAGGCAGAGGCTTTCCGCGGGGCCGGCATACCGGAGAAACGGCTGCGGGATATCCTCGCGGCCCTGACCGCGGATGTGGAAAGTGCGGAATGCAGGGAAATGAAAGTCCTTGCGGAGAATATGCTGCTGCTGGCTTACGAAGGAGGAAGAGAATAAAGTGAAGGGCATATTATATAAGAAAAAGAAGAAAACCGGGACCGGACGGCTGCTTATCCTTGCCATGGCGGCGGCCCTTCTGCTGCCCGCTGCGGTATCCGCGTCGGAGGCGGAAGCAGAGGAGAAGCCCCTGACCCTGGAGCTGGCCGGGACTGCTGCGGAAAATGATTTCGGCTTTATCCGGGGAGAGGCAGAGCTGCTTCTGACCCTGCGGACAACAGAGTATGATGCGAATGCCCTGCAGTTCCGGCTGGAAAAGGACGGACAGGAAAGCCTTACCTTCACCGCCCGGGAGCTTGCCGGCATGACCGAAGAGGAAACCGCGCGGCTGGGGCTTTCCTCCTGGCAGTGTGTGACGGAGGCGGAAAAAGACGAGCCGGAACCGGAGCCTTCCGGAGAAGAGACGCCTGATCCATCGCCCGGACAGGATCCGGAAACGCAGCCCGGAGAGGAGCCGCCGGCCGAACCGGAAGAGGCGCCTGTCCGGACCGTGGTCCGGATTACCCTTGTCTTTTCCGCCAGGCCGGAAGACAGCGGGACATACAGCCTGTCAGCCCGGTACCTGCCTCTGCCGGAGGCACCGGAAGCGGCCGTAAGCTTTATACTGGATAACGTAAACACGGACCTTTTGCTTTCGGAAACCTCTGCGCCGGGCTTCGGAAGAGGCATCTACGGAAGCGCAGACCTTCCTTCCTTTCATTTTTCCGCGAAAAAAGAAGGCGGTGCTTCCACGCTTCGGAAAATCACCTGTACGGCGGTCAATCCGGAAAACGGTTACAGGCAGGTGGTTTTCTTCCGTGAATTCCTGTCCGGAGAGGAAATCCGGGAAACGGAAGGCAGCTTTACCGTAAATCCGTTCCTTTTTTCCTCAGACAAGGCGGAAATCCTTGCCGTTGCCGAGGATTTTGCCGGAAACGAAAGCAGCAGCAAAGTCTGTTTCGCGGCAGATACGGCAGCCCCTGCCGGTACCCTTTACTTTGACCGGTCGGATGCGGTGAACGGACAGTATTTTGCCGGGGAAAAGCATGCGGTAATCACCTTTACGGACCCCCATTTCGACCCGGATACGCCGGTAACGGTCAGCGCCGGCACGGGGGAGGGGTATACCCTTTCCGGCTGGAGCAGGGAAGGGTATACCTGGAGACGGGAGATTGCCTTTACAGGAGAGGGAAGCTTCCGGCTTTCGGTCACCGGCCGGGATCTGGCGGGGAACTTTTCAGAGCCGCTGCAGACAGAGCCCTTCATCATTGACCGGACGCCGCCGGAGATAGCGGTTTCCTTTACGGACGTGCCCGGGGCAAATGTCCTGTTTTTCAACAGTCCCCGGTGTGCGCTGGTGACCGTTAGGGAAAGCAATTTTGCACCGGAGGAGGTACAGATCCGGTTTTCCGGGGACAGTGAAGAGCCGGTTTCTTCGGACTGGCAGTATACCGACGAGGGCGTTTATTTGAAAAAAATCCTGATGGATAAAGACGGTGAATATGCGTTTACGGTTTCCTGCCGGGATCTGGCGGGCAACCGGGCGGAGGAAAGAAGCGTGGATCCCTTTATCCTGGACATGACCCCGCCGGAAGCGGCCTATTCCGGCCTGGCGGACGGCGCCTCCTACAACCGGCTGGAGGACCCCTTAGTCCTTCTTACGGACCGGTATCTGGTGGGCTATTCCGCCATGCTTTCTCTGGAAAAGGCGGACGGTTCCGCGGCCGACTTCCCGAAGCCCGCAGTTTTTACCTCGGAAAACGGCCGGGCGGTCTGCCTGCTGCAGTTTCTGGAGGCGCTGCCCGACAGCCGGTATTTTCTCACGGCATCGGCTTCGGACATGGCGGGCAATACGGGAAGCGGAAGGATAGGCTTTACCCTGAATCGTGCCGGCTCCCGCTATGTGCGGGGGGCCTTTCCTGCTGCGGAAAACCTTCCGGTTTCCTCCCTTTCTCCGTTTCTTCGGCTTACGGAGGTAAATCTGGACCCGGTGACGGACCGGACAATCCTTTGCATCCGGGAGGGCCGGACGAGAATGCTGAAGGAAAATGAAGACTACACGGTTACGGAGGAAGAGATGTCGGAAGGATACTGCTTTCATTATGATTTCCGGCCGGCGGTCTTTGACCGGGACGGGGCCTACCGGCTGATTGTAAGCTCCAGGGACGCGGCAGGCAATCTGAACACCAATGCCTTTTCCGCGCCGGTGGCCTTTACCCTGGATTCCGAAGCCCCGGGGCTGCAGGTTTCCGGACTGGAAAACGGTACAGGAAAGAAGGGAGATTTCCTGGAATACCGGCTGGCCTTTTCCGACCGGTTCGGCCTTTCCCGGCTCACGGTGGAGGAGGACGGAGAACAGGTTAGATGTTATGTCAACCAAAACGGCGCCCTGGTCAATATAAATGACCCATCGGACCGCCTCTCTCCCCTGGAGGGCAGCCTGAACCTGGTGCTCTTTTCCCGGCCCCTTTACCGGAAGGTTGCCTTTACGGCCCGGGACCTGGCGGGCAATACAACCCGGCTGGTTTTTGATGATATCCTGGTGTATAAAGGCAATCCGGACAGGGTAAAAAAAGAGACTCCTCCGGAAGGAGAGGAGTCTCCTGCAGCAGCCGGCTCCGGCTGCGGATATGCGGTACCCTTTATCAGCTACGGAAGGTACCGGTAGCTTTTTGCGGCCTGGCCTTATGCATCGCTTCTGGAAAAGCCGTTTTTCATTTCATTGCTTGCGGTGAACAGTACCCTGGCGAGAAGCTCATCGGTCTTTTCCTTTAACAGCTCCGCGGTTTCCCGGTTGGCCTGCTCCAGAAAAGCCGTCACATCTTCCGGCCGGCTTTCGGCAAAGGCCTTATCCGTTTTGAGAATCCTTGCATGGCCCAGGGCCGCCGTCTGTTCCTGGTAGCGTTCCACATGGACGATACAGGTGGAATAGTGGGCATCCGTCAGGGCGCCGATCATTCGGTTTGCCCAGTAGAAATTCTCCGTGGTAACCCGGCCGTCGGTACCGGAGAGATAATCCGGGGCGGTGGTGACATTGGCGTAGAAGGGCATGATGCCGTTGAAGGCATTGGAGCCTGTGGCGATCCATTCAATGCCGGCCAGGGCTTCGGGAGCATAGGGCCTTAACTGGGTGATTTTCACAAAGTTGTTGCGGTTGATGCCGATGGGCCGGTACATGCCCTGCTTTTTCGGGTCCGCGTGGCGGCTGTAGGGATTGTAGTCCGTACCCTGGTAATAGGAAGAGAGAACGTATTTGATATCCTCAATGGTGATTTTGTTTTCCGGAACCAGGCTCCAGGGCAGGTCGTCGGATTCCGGTGTGAAATCCGCGTCGGGACCGTCCCACAGGAAGGTGGAGGGGTTCAGGTACCGCTCCATGTACCAGGCGCGGGGGGTATTGTAGACATGGTCCGAATCCGAACGGCTGCCGAAGGCCGCGCGGACGTCGAACCTGCGGATGCTTTCAATATTTTCTTCTTCCCCCATCATGCGGTTCAGGTGATTGTTCCGGATAAAATCGGCCAGGTCTGCGCTGCAGAGGTGCTCCGCCTGCCGGCCATAGGCATCCGACATGTCAAACCAGTCTATTCCCTGCTGGTTGGGCATGACCACGTAGGCGTCATCGGGAACCCTTTTCGCTATCCAGTGGTGTCCGCCGATGGATTCGAACCACCAGATTTCCGACAGGTCCTGGAAGCCGATGCCGTTGATTTCATAGGTGCCGTATTTTTCCAGAAGGCTGCCCAGACGAAGCACGCCTTCCCTGGCGCTTTTTATATAAGGAAGGACGAGGGTGAGCATGTCCTCTTCCCCGATGCCTTCCTTTACCAGGGGATCCGCGCCGAGGACCCGGGGATTGGAGGTGAGGGTTTCCGTCTCACTCATGGCCACGTTGGCCTCGTTGATGCCGGCCTCTCCCCAGATGCCTTCCTCCGGCAGGGCATTGGGCATCGCCGTATACCGCATGGGTTCCTCCGGCAGGGGGATTTCCACCCCGGAGATGACGGATTTATACAGTCTGGGCTGGTCCTGGGGCAGGACGACGATCTGTTTCTTCGGCATGAAGGACCCGGCGCCGGAGTCTTCGTTCCGGGCCATGAGGGTGGAGCCGTCTATGGATGCTTCTCTTCCGACGAGAATGGTGGTGCAGGGCATGGTTTGTTTCCTCCTGATTTTCAAAAATCTGCATTTCGTATTTTAACATATCCCGGCGAAGGCTTCCAGACAGAGAAAAACGGTTTGTAAATAATCAATAAGAATAATGTTTCCTGTTTTGATCTTTATTGACGTATGGATGGTTTTAGGGTAAAATTAGCGGATGAAAGTATAAGGTTACATTGTGTTCAAATGCAATAACTTAAAAAGGAGAAACTGCACTATGTATGAATTCAGACCGGTTACGGAGAGAGTTCAGAGACTCCGTGACAAAACCCGCGACAGAATGATGATTGCAGATGCGGAAAAGCCCCGTCTTAAGATGGAAGCGCAGGCAATGTACAAGAATTTCCCGCCCATCATGGCCAAACCCAGCGAGTCACTCTATGTGATCTCCAATATGCCTCTGGGACTGGAAGATGACGAGTACTTCGTAGGCGATATGGGCAACAAGCACTGGGGTGCTGCCAACGGCCAGATGTGGCTGAGAGCCGACATCGAGAACACCTGGCCCATCGGCGAGGACGGCCTGCATCACGCTCCCGATGATGATCCCGATTATTCCCATCAGAAGATGGCCATTTCTCCGGAAGACTTAAAAGAGCTTCGTGAGATGACCATGGAATCCTTCCGGACCTTCCACGGCATCCGCCCGCTGGTTTACTATCCCCAGGGTATTGAGGATATGATGAAGCTGCAGCTTGAGACCTACGGACGTATCGGCGGTTTTCCGCCCCTGCTTCCTCCTGGACATCTGACCCCCGGCCATCAGCACATCATCCACAAGGGCTACGGCGCTATCCGTAAACAGGCCCAGGATTGGCTGGATGCCCACAAGGGCAACATCATGGGCGATGAAGTAGGTCCCTACCTCTTCTACCATGCAGCTACCGTTGCCTGCGACGGCGCCATGACTCTTACCCGCCGTTACAGAGACCTCTGCCGTGACAAGGCTGCTGCCTGTGAAGATCCCGAGAGAAAGGCTGAGCTTGAGAAGATGGCTGAAGGCCTTGACTGGATCATCGACAAGCCCGCCCGTACCTTCTGGGAGGCTGCTCAGCAGTACCTTCTGTATCATGTATTCCTGCGCGTAGACAATGGCCCCGGCGTTGAATCCATGGGACGTCTTGACTACCGTCTGTGGCCGTATCTGAAGAAAGAGCTTGACGAAGGCACCATGACCCTTGAGAAGGCTCAGGAATATATCGACGGCTACATCCTGAAACTGAACCTGTTCTACGGCGGCAACTTCGGC
>CADBNF010000102.1 GCA_902796005.1 uncultured Lachnospiraceae bacterium
ACCATGCCGGGATGGGTGTATTCGGAAACGTTGCCGTCTTTATCCGCCTTGGTGATAGTGATGTTGATCTCGGATTCCCCGGTGTACTCGTACTTGTACGCATGGGCATCCACATCCCATTCACCCTGTTTTACCACGACCCAGCCTTCCTTGGAGGCCGTGAAAGTATAGGTATTGTCTGCGGAAAGATCACTGTAGCGAATCATACCGACGCCGACAGGTGTTGCTTCGTAGGTATTGCCGGCAGCATCCTTCAGCGCATAGGTAACGCCGTCAAAGCTGGCGGTGTGGAAATCCTTGCCTTCCTCATACACGCCGACCTGCAGGGTAAAGCCGAAGCCTTCCGCCTCTGCCGGTGCTTCGGTCTTCCCGCCCAAAGTGCCCAGGGACAGGTAAATATCCTTGGAGGGCTTATACCAGCCGGGGATCTTTTCTGCGGAGGAACCTGCATTGTTCCAGACAACGATGTAGATATCTTCAGCAACGTCATTGGCCAGGAGGGCTTCCACCTCTGCCTTCGGCAGAGTGATTTCAAATAAGTATTTATCCTTCCTGTCTTCACTCGTGCTTCCTGCATTGTGGGGCTGCAGCTTTCCTTCGACAATGGTGGTGCCGGAGGGAAGCTCCGCCTGGTAACTGGTTTCTACCAGCTCACTGGATTTGCCCAGGG
Source organism: uncultured Lachnospiraceae bacterium (assembly GCA_902796005.1). Taxonomy (GTDB): domain Bacteria; phylum Bacillota; class Clostridia; order Lachnospirales; family Lachnospiraceae; genus Alectryocaccobium. Next base: position 671 of record CADBNF010000102.1, read on the forward strand.
CGATTCTGGAGTACTTCTGGATGGAAGCGGTGGAGGCATCCGTAATAAAGCGGATGGTCGCGGTATCGCCGCTTACGATCAGCAGTCTGGAATCCGCCTCAAAGTGATTGAACATGGCGGAGGGACCTGCTGAAAGCTCCGGAAGCTTATACACACCGTCTTCAATCTGAGCGGCTTTCGCTGTCAGCGGTTCGCCGTCGATAACGATGGTCTTCGCGGATTTGTCGATGGTCAGGGTACGGACTACATCCGTGCCGGCCTCGGCATAAGGCGCATCCTCTGCCACATGGAAGGTTAATTCCACGGGAGCCTTGTCTTTAAAGGCTTCCTGACCCGGTGCATTTATCAGTGAAATGACGAAACAGTCACCGGTGATTGCCACCGTAGCCTTACTGATTTTGCCGCTTTGGACAGTGGGATAGGTCACCTTATCATAAGTCGTATCCAGCATCTTAAGCACCGGCTGTACCTTATAATTATTGGAGTTCGGACCGCCCGCCAGATCCGTTTCAGCTGTATTTTCTGTTTTGAAATCGGCCACATTGGAAGTAACGCTGAAGTCCGTTGTTTCTTCGTAATCGCCGGTTACCAGGGTCTTTGCCGCCGCATCAATCTCAAGCTGGCGGGGGAAGAAGGATCTTTCCAGCGGATTCGTACCCTTCAGATACTTGGTGTAATAGCTGTTGGATACTGCCACAACAGGAATATAGCTTTCACCTTTGGCAACCGGAATCTTAAACTCCAGCTTTCCCTCTTCGTTGGTTACGCCGTGAATCCAGCTGTTATCGCCTTTCTCGGCCGTACCGTCACCGCCTGCGACTGCCTGCTCATAGGTGCCTTTAACCAGTTCTTTGTAGCCGGAACCGGACAGGGTCATAACCAGATAGGTCTGGCCGTCTTCCTCTGTCAGGTAAGCCGACACGGCCTTGAACATGCCGGTGTTGTTGGTGATGGCAAGCTCGGTTTTCTCCGGCTCAACCGGTTTAAGCTCCAGCGCTGCCACTGCATCCTCGATGGCCTTGGCCATGGCGTCCACGGCTGCCTGTTCGGAAGCCTTCTTGTCCCGGACCACCGCATTGACCGCTGTCGTAACGGCTGCCGCGGATTCCTCTGTATAAACGGTAAGGTCTTCCGGAACCTTTGCCAGGGCGGCATCCACTGCGGTGTAGTCGGCGTCTGCTTCCGGTTCAGGTGCCTCGTAAGGATCGGCATTGATGGTCAGATAATGCTGCTGTGACCAATTATGCCACTCCTCTACTCCTTCACGCATCTGATAACAGGAAAACGGAATCCTCTTTCCCAGCTTCTCTGCGGGTACGTCGAAGGTATAGGAATAGACATCGGTTTCTCCGTCCTTAGCCGGTGTCCCGATGATTGCGCAGGCCTCTTTCTCCTCTACGGATGCGGTCTGCTCGATAAGCGCAATCTTAGGATAGTTTCTGCTAAGTCCGGCATGGGTAAAGCTTACCGTCAGTGTGTTTTCATCTTTCCACTGGCCGGAAACCGTTCCTTCTTTTGCGGAAAACATTCCCGTCGTACTGGTCACAGCTACGCCGGTTGCCGCAACTGCTGTCTGCCCGTCCGCTGCCACAGGCATCGCCTGCGATAATGCAGGGAGCACCATGGCCAGCGCCAGGACAAAAGCCAGCAGCTTCTTCTTTACTGCTTTCATTTTTCCCTCCTTAAAATTAGTTATTCGGATAAGGAGAACGATGCCGGAAGAAAGCAATAAAAAAACGGCCGCTCCGCAGCCGTCAGAATCAGACGGTTTCCGTATTTTTACAGCACGCAAAAAAGCGCACGTAAAAAAAGAAACCGTTCCCCGGATTGCAGCTGTCTCTGGAGCTAATCCTTACGGTTCAAGCAGGTTTCCTGACTTACAGATCCACGCTGTTTTCCGCCTTCTCACATCCTTCGATGCAATGACATTTCTGGAAAACGCTCCCTGTTTACAGTGACCAGTTCGTCCGGGATTCTCACCCGGTTCCCTCTCTAAACGAATCCTTGTTTCGTTTATCACTTGATCCGGAACTATTCTCATTACCGCGTCCTACTATAAGCCAAAGTTATGAATCTGTCAATTCTTTACTTGAATCTGTTTTTCCGGATATACGCCCTTTACAAACAAAAACCGGGGGCTTTTTCTTTTCCCATCGCCGTCATCATCCTGTCCCTGGCGTCCATGCTCTTTTTCGGCTTTCTGCTCACCCGGGTGACCACAAAGCTGAAGCTTCCCAATGTGACCGCCGTCCTGGTTTTCTGCGTCTGCTTCTATACCCTGGGCCTGATTATTTTCTTTGCTTTGCTGCTGACGCTTTTCATTTTTCCGAAATTCGAAAAATACAAAACCCATACGGAACTCATCGAAGCCCTGGGAACGCTGAAATACATTTACCATATCGAAGAAATGAAGACGTGATGCCTCTTATAAAACGCCGCGGCTTAAGGCAAAGCCTTTTCCTGCGGGAAAAAGAATGCTATAATACAGACGGAAGGAACAGTATAGTTATTCTGTAAAGGAGTAAAGACATGAGCGTATTAAAGTTTCCCCATCTTTTTGAGCCGCTGATCATCGGAAATACCGTGTTCAAGAACCGTATTTTCGCTTCTCCCCAGGGTTCCTCATACCTGGATGTGGACCAGCTGCCCACGCCGGAAATCACCGTTTATTATGAGCGGAAGGCCATCGGCGGCGCTGCCACCACCTGCATGGGCGTACGCAGCGTGGATTCCGTACACGGCATGAACTTCGGCGACAACATCATTAACCCGATGAATTACCGGGGCATTTCCTGGTTCCGGTATTATACCAACGCCATCAGCCGGCACGGCGCCGTGCCCTCCATCGAGCTGCAGCATTCCGGCGCCTTCTCGGAGCAGTCCGCCGTGGAAGGCCACCAGGTATACGGTCCGGTGGAATGCGATATCAACGGCTACCATGTGCTGCCCATGACCGAGGAGCAGATCGTCCAGGTCATCGACGCCTTCATCGCGCATGCGAAATGGGCGAAACGCTGCGGCTTCGGCATGGTCACCATCCACGGCGGCCACGGCTGGCTGCTGAACGAATTCATGTCCCCCGTGTTCAATACCCGTACGGACCGCTGGGGCGGCACGCCGGAAAACCGGGCCCGCATCGTCCGGGAAATCTGCAAGGGCATCCACGAGCAGGTGCCCGGCTTGGTGATTGACTTAAGAATCTCCGGCGCAGAGGGCGTGGACGACGGCTACGGCATCGAAACCGGTATCGAAATCGCCAAATCCGTGGACGGCTATCCGGACATCATCCATGTTTCCGTAGGCCATGCCACCTTCGACGAAGCCTTCACCGTTACCCATCCGAGCATGTTCCTGGAGGACGGTGTGAACGTCAAGTACGCTGCGGCCATCAAGCCCCACATCAAATACAGCAAGGTTTCCACCGTAGGCGCCCTCTCCGATCCGGCTCTGATGGAGGAAATCATCGCCAGCGGAAAGGCCGACATCGTCAACGTGGCCAGAGGCCTCATCGCGGATCCCGATCTGCCGCTGAAAGCCCGCACCGGTCATGACGAGGATATCGACAAATGCCTGCGCTGCAGCTACTGCTTCTCCAGTCTTATGGCCAAGGGCCAGTACTGCTGCGCCATCAATCCCGAAATCGGCCGTGAGCGTGAATATGCCACCGAGCCCCTGAAGGTGACCAAACCGAAGAAGGTGCTGGTCTTAGGCGGCGGTATCGCCGGCATGCAGGCCGCGCTCACCGCAGCAAAACGCGGACATACGGTTACCCTGGTGGAAAAGAGTGATCACCTGGGCGGCGTCCTCCTGTGTGAAAAGGACGTTCCCTTCAAGGTTCACCTGCATGAATATATCGAGAACCAGATACGCCGGGTACACGAAGCCGGCATCGAAGTGCTCCTGAACACCGAGCTTACCCCGGAACAGGCAGAGGAGAAAAAGCCCGACGCCATCATCGCCGCCATCGGCGCGGACGCGGTTGTTCCGCCCATCCCCGGCATTGACAGCAGCAAGGTGGTCTCCGCAACACATGCCTACACCCATCCGGAGGAAATCACCGGCAAGGCCCTGATCCTCGGCGGCGGCCTGGTGGGCATCGAGCTGGGCATCTACCTGAAGAACTTGGGCAAGGACGTGGAAATCGTCGAGATGGCGGACAAGCTCAACTGCGGCGACAACTCCGTCCATGAGATGGGCGTAATGGTGGAAATCAAGCGTATCGGCCTTGTGGCCCACACGAGCACCAAAGCCCTCCGCATCGAAGAGACCGGCGTAGCCTGCGAAGGCCCCGACGGCGAAGTCTTCTATCCGGCTGACCATGTAATCCTGGCCGCAGGCATGAAGGGCCGTCAGAAAGAAGCGGCTGCCTTCGCCCAGGCCGCACCCCTGTTCTACCAGGTGGGCGACTGCCTGGCCGCCACCAACATGGCAGAGGCCAACCGTCTCGGCTTCAACGCCGCGATGGAGCTGGGCACCCGCTGGTAAAAAACAGAAGGCTGCGTATAAGCATTCAAAAAACAGGAGAACCTCATCCGGATGGATGAGGTTCTCTTATTTATTGTTTTATTCCCGTATTCGTATCGCCCACTGATGCACCTGCACCGGCGATTCAAAGCCCCAGTCCTCAGGCACATTTTCGGCGGTACGGACAAAACCCAGGCGGGTAAGGGCTGCGGCGGAGTTGTCGTTTTCCACCATGGTGCTGGCGGTCAGGATTTCGATATCCGTTTCTTCCTGAAGCCAGGCAACCACCAGCCTTGCGGCTTCGTTGACCAGCCCCTTTTTCCAGAATTTCTCCAGGATTCTGCCGCCGATACTGACCGTGTGTGTCTCCTCATCGTAATGATACAGCTCCCCGAGACCGCAGAATTCTCCCGTCTCCTTCTGATAAATACCCAGGATCAGGGACTCCTTCCCGGAAAAGAGTTCGCCGTACAGATGGTCTATCACCGCCTGGGCATCCGCCGCCTGCTTTTCGAAAAGAAAGGTCGGCAGGTACCGGTTCACCCGGGGGCTGGTCCGAAGGGCTTCCAGTCCGGCAGCATCCGCCGCCGTCAGAGCTTTGACCACCACCCGCTCGCCCTCCAGGAAGGGTATTTCATCAAACAGCTTTTTCGCCATGCCGGTGCTCCTTATTCATTATTTCTTCGTATAACATGTATCTGCTCCTCACCTCCCGGTCCTGCTTTATCTTACTTAAGGACTTATCCACAAAGCGGGACGTACGGCATTATTACGGAAGCTGACATAATGGCCATCGTAACTGACGGAGCCAGCATTGTCGACATATGCAGCATAGTTAGGCAAGGTACCCGGCGTCCGCAGCCACCACAAGCAAGTACCTTCACCGTCTGCTGTGGTGTTAACATTATCCACGGATGCCCCGCATGCTCTTGCATAGCTTGTCGGCACGCACCATCTTGCCTCATCTGAATCAAAATACTGTTCTGCTTCCTTAATACTCAGGAGGAACACCTTGTCTTCTGTATCCTTACCTGCGGGTACATCTCTGTTTGGGTTGCTGTCTGCCGTAACCGCAGCAATCAGGATTTGGCTCTGTTCATCAGAACTGAATGCGGAATCTATAAAGGAACTGTTCAGCCAGCTTCTTAAAGAACAGGATGACCAGGTGAGCGGTTTATTTTTCTCATTATACATCTGACAATCAAGCGCATATTTGCTGATGACCAGCACCCTGTCATCTTCCTTGTCCAGAACCAGCCACTCTATATCTTCTTTACCGTTCGAGGCGTCGTTGTCCTGCTCGTATGAGCCGAAGGTGATGTAATCACCTACAACGTACTCTTCCATGTTATTGGTTTCGACATCCGATGCAGCTGTTGTTTCGTCAATCGCTTCGGTCTCTTCAACGCTTTCATCGTTTATACTGTCATTTTTTTCCTGTTCACTTGAACCGGATGAGATATAATCACTGCTGGCAACACTTATAGAATTCCCGGTTTCAGAAGAGATTGAGGTTGTTGATTCTTCAACCGTCTCCTCCTTCGTCTGACTGGCTGCTTCCACAGTTGATACATTCTCTGTCTGCTTTTCCGCGGTTTTGTTTTCTCCCGTATTTGAGCTGCCGTTCTTAATAAGAACAAAAAGAACAACAACGCAAACAGCAGCAATCAAAACCGGCAGAATATATTTCGTCTTAGGTTTGCTGTCTTTATTTACGCCTGGCCTGTCCACGTGAATATCTTCATGTCCACCGGATTCGGATTTCTGGTTTTCCTGCTGCTTTCCATCATCCTTCTGAGGCTCTGTCTCAGGCAGCAAAATGACATACAATATATCATCTTCAAGGAAAGCAGTTTCCTTACTGTAATCTGTATCCTGATGTGCTTCGCAAAATGCCATCATTAACTGTTTTGAAGCATCTGCTAAAGCATCCGCCTGTCCGGGATGCAGGCTTTCCAGGATGACTGCGGTTTTACCTGTTTTTAAATTGAATCCGTTATAAGAAATATACGCATCCTTACGGTCAATAACCTCTCCGATAATATACGTTCCCTTCAGGACGGATTGCTGCATGCCGGAAAAGCCCTGCTTGTTATCTTCTGCCATTGGTTTTTGGTATCTCCGATTCTTTACTGCCTTTTAATGCGGTACGCTGTTGTCACGCTCTGTATAAAACATGTCTGGCATGAGTATATATCACAACCCCGCGCGCTTCAATGGGGAAATAATAAAACGAACCCTGTCCTTCGACAGGGTTCGTTTCAGTCTTATGCATAAATGTATCTGCAGAAATGTTTAGCAGAACCTTCTGACCGTCAGAATCGGCCGGTAGGTTGCGTCGCCGCTGATGATGATGCCGACCTCGGGGCTGGAGGCATGCACGATGGCGCCGCCGCCCAGGTAGAGGGCTACGTGGCCGTCATAGCAGATAACATCGCCCACCGCTGCTTCGGAATAGGATACCGGGGTACCGGCATACCGGAAGCCTGCGGAGGATCTGGGGGTGCTGATGCCGAAGGCCGCGTACACCAGATGAATGAAGCCGGAGCAGTCCGTACCGTTGGTAAGGCTGTTGCCGCCGTAAACATAAGGATAGCCGACAAACTGCAGTGCATAGCCTACGACAGCCTGGGCCGTTCCGGAGCCGGAACCGTTGCCGGGGCCGGAATAGGAAGGTGTGGCCGGTGCTGCCGGTTCGGGGGCTGCCGGTTCGGGAGCAACGTAGGTTTCTCCACCGCCGCCACCGCCACCGCCGCTCTGTTCGGCTGCTGCCGCTGCTGCGGCTGCGGCTTCTGCCTGACGTCTGGCTTCTTCTTCGGCTGCCGCCTGGGCTGCTGCCGCGGCTGCCGCCGCTGCCGCCGCCGCTTCCTGACGGGCTTTTTCCTCTATCAGCATCTGATACTGATAGTTCAGTTCATTGATGATGTTCCGGTATTCAGCCGCCATGGCATAGGCGGAATCAATCTGAAGTCCGGTTTCCGCGGACTGCTGGCGCTTCTGCTCCAGCAGGGATTCCAGATAGGCCTGCTCCTGCTCCATCTCGTTCTTCATGGCGACGAGCTCGGAGTATTCCATCTCCAGCTTTCTCTTCAGCTCATCCACCTCGGTAACGATGCTGATGTAGTTTTCCAGGCAGTTCCGGTCATATTCATACATCTTCTGGGTGTATTCCGCCTGGTTCAGCAGTTCGGTAATGTCCTGCTCCTCCAGAAGGATGGTGGCCCAGCCGGCGTTTCCGCCTCTCTCGTAGAGGTACTGGATACGCTTTTTCATGGCGGTATACTCCACCCAGCGGTTCTCCTCGGCCACGGACAGCTCGGCTGTGGTCACAGCGATCTCCTGATTCTTGGTGTCAATCTGTCCGTTCAGTGAATCGATGGAGGCAATGGTGGTGACCAGCTGCTGATCCAGCTCGCTGATCTCTCCCATCAGCTGGTTCTGCTGGTTTTCCAGGTTGGCAATGTTGTTGCTCACCTCTTCCAGGTTGTCCGCCATCTGCTGGGTCTGCCATTCCACGTCATTGATTTCATCATTTATATCCGCAAGCGCCGGTGCGGCACAGGCCAAAGCCATGACCGCGCTCAGTGCCAGCGCTGTTAATCTTACTCTTTTCATTACTTCTCTCCCCTTGAGGTAATGCCTCGTAATATTTTCGAAATATTTTATTAATCGATTTTAACATATCCGGCCGGACAGTGCAACCGGAGAAATCTTAATTTTTTGTGACGAAATCAGATCCTCCGGTTAACAATTGCCCTTTTATAGTAAATTATTCTTCGGCCGGGGCATTACCCTTTAAGGCTGTCCATTTCAGATAAGCGTTTATGAAGCAGTCGATATCTCCGTCCAGCACCGCGTCCGCCTGGCCCCGTTCCTCGCCCGTACGCAGGTCCTTGACCATGGTATAGGGCTGGAGCACGTAGGAGCGGATCTGATGTCCCCAGGCGATATCCGTCACCTCTCCCCGGATGCCGGAGAGCTTGTTGGCCTGCTCCTCCATCGCCAGCATGTACAGCTTGGCCTTCAGCATCTGCATGGCCTTGTCCTTGTTCATGTGCTGGGAACGCTCATTCTGGCAGGTCACCACGATGCCGGTGGGCAGGTGGGTGATACGGATGGCGGAGGAGGTCTTGTTGATGTGCTGGCCGCCTGCGCCGCTGGACCGGTAGGTATCCACCCGGATATCCTCGTCCCTGATTTCAATATCGATATCGTCTTCAATATCCGGCATGACATCGCAGGAAACGAAGGAGGTCTGGCGCTTGCCGTTGGCGTTGAATGGGGAAATCCGCACCAGGCGGTGCACGCCCTTTTCAGACTTCAGGTAGCCGTAGGCATTGGTGCCGTCCACCTGGAAGGTTACGGATTTGATGCCCGCTTCATCGCCCTCCAGATAGTCCAGTTCTTCGATTTTAAATCCTTTTTTGTCTGCCCAGCGGGTATACATCCGGTAGAGCATGGAACACCAGTCCATGGCCTCCGTACCGCCGGCGCCGGCATTCAGCTTGATAATGGCGTTACAGTTGTCATATTCACCGGAAAGGAGGGTCTTTATCCGGATTTCGTCAAATTCCGCCTTGAAGGAATCCAGCATCTGCCGGATTTCCGGAATCAGGGACTCGTCGTTGTCCTCGTACCCCATCTCAATCAGGGTCTCCATGTCTTCCTTATCCGAAATCAGCTTCGCATAGGTGTCCCGGTCATCCTTTAAGGCTCCCAGCTCCTTCATCTGCAGCTGGGCTTTTTCCGGATCGTCCCAGAAATTGGGCTCCTCCATCTTCCGTTCCAGTTCTTCAATCCGCTGCTCTTTAACAGCGAGGTCAAAGTGAATCCCTCACTTCCACTAATGGTTTGTTGTAGGCAGCCAGTTCGGCTTTCATCTGATCAAGTTCTACCAATAGCTTCACCTTCTTTCTTCGTGAAAATTTTATTTTGTCTGACTCCCGGATACCGGGTTTTCGCAAAGCGGGTCAGCCCGCTTTTCTGCCGTGGCACTGTTTGTATTTCTTGCCGCTGCCGCAGGGGCAGGGATCGTTGGGATAAATCTTCTTCTCCGTACGCTGCACGGATTTCTTCGGGCCGGAATCGTCCTTGTTGGTGCCGGTGACCTTGGCCACCTCTTCCCTTTCCACCTTTTCCTCTATCCGCAGGTGGTACAGAAGCCGGATGGTATCCTGCTGGATGCTCTCGGTCATCTCGTTGAACATGTCGTAGGCGGCCATCTTGTATTCCACCTTGGGATCCCGGTTGCCGTAGGCCTGCAGGCCGATGCCTTCCCGGAGGCCTTCCATATCGTCGATGTGGTTCATCCATTTCTGGTCGATGACCTTCAAAAGAACCACACGCTCCAGTTCGCGGATCTGCTCTTCGTTGGGGAAGAGGCTTTCCTTTTCCTCGTACAGGGCCACCGCGTCTTCCTTAAGCTTCTGCTTCAGGTCCTCCCGGGAGAAGCCCTCCACCTCCGCAAACCGCACCGGCGGCAGGGGAATGACGGGAAGCAGCACCCGGTTGAGCTCTGCCAGATCCCATTCGGAGGAGGCGCTGTCCTCGGCGATGCACATGTCCACCGTATTGTCCACGGTGTCGTAGATCATCTTCAGGATGGAATCCCGCATGTTTTCGCCGTCCAGTACACGGCGTCTTTCCTTGTAGATAATCTCCCTCTGTTCATTGTTGACCCGGTCATAATCCAGCAGGTTCTTACGGATGCCGTAGTTGTTGCTCTCGATCTTCATCTGGGCCTTTTCGATGGCGGAGGTAAGCATCTTGTGCTCGATCTGCTCGCCCTCCTTCACGCCCAGGGTGCGGAACACGCTCATCAGCTTTTCGGAACCGAACAGGCGCATCAGGTCGTCCTCCAGGGAGATGTAGAAACGGGAAACGCCCGGGTCGCCCTGACGGCCGGATCGGCCGCGGAGCTGGTTGTCGATACGGCGGGCTTCATGTCTCTCGGTACCTATGATTTTCAGGCCGCCTGCAGCCCTGGCTTCCGCGTCCAGCTTGATATCGGTACCACGGCCGGCCATGTTGGTGGCGATGGTCACAGTGCCCGCTTCGCCGGCGTGGGAAATGATCTCCGCCTCCATCTCGTGGAATTTGGCGTTCAGCACCTGGTGCTCGATGCCCTCCCGGGTCAGCATCCGGCTGAGCATCTCGGAGGTCTCGATGGTAATCGTACCCACCAGGACAGGCTGGCGTCTTGCATGGGCTTCCTTGATATCCTCGATAACCGCCTGGAATTTCTCCTTCTTGGTGGTGTATACCGCGTCATTCAGGTCTTTCCGGATAACCGGGACGTTGGTGGGAATCTCGATAACGTCCATTCCGTAGATATCCCGGAATTCCTCTTCTTCCGTGAGGGCGGTACCGGTCATGCCGGCGGTCTTTTCGTATTTGTTGAAGAAGTTCTGGAAGGTAATGGTGGCCAGGGTCTTGCTCTCCCGGCGGACCTTTACATGTTCCTTTGCCTCGATGGCCTGGTGCAGGCCGTCGGAATATCTTCTGCCCGGCATGATACGGCCGGTGAATTCGTCTACAATGAGGACTTCGTCGTCCTTTACTACGTAATCCTGGTCCCGGAACATCAGGTTGTGGGCCCGCAGGGCAAGGATGACATTGTGCTGGATCTCCAGGTTCTCCGCATCGGAGAGGTTGTCGATGTGGAAGAACTGCTCGACCTTGCGGACGCCTTCCTCCGTCAGGGTAACGATTTTATCCTTTTCATTGACGATAAAGTCGCCGGTCTCCTCGATTTCCTCACCCATGATGGCGGACATCTTGGTCAGTTCGCCGGAGGCTTCGCCCCGCTGCAGCTGCTTGGCCAGGATATCGCAGACCTCGTACAGCTTGGTGGACTTGCCGCTCTGGCCGGAAATGATAAGGGGGGTTCTGGCTTCGTCGATAAGCACCGAGTCCACCTCATCGATGATGGCGTACACCAGGCCTCTCTGTACCAGCTGCTCCTTGTAAATCACCATGTTGTCACGAAGATAGTCGAAGCCGAATTCGTTGTTGGTTCCGTATGTGACGTC
>CADBNF010000103.1 GCA_902796005.1 uncultured Lachnospiraceae bacterium
GGCCCGCCCGCCGCCAGGGAATACCCGGTGGAGCCGGTGGGCGTGGAACAGATAATACCGTCCGCCCGGTAGGAATTCAGGAATGCGCCGTTTACATAATTATTGAGCCGGAGAAGTCCCTTGTGCCCGTTCCGGCTGACCACTATGTCATTCAGGGCATTGTCTTCGGCAATAACCTTTCCGTCACGGAGGATTTCCCCGTGCAGCATCATCCGCTCTTCAATCTCCGGCGTTCCCTCCAGCAGGCGGTCCAGGGAGGGAAAGATATTGTCTTTGCTTATCTGGGCAAGGAAGCCCAGATTTCCCAGATTGATGCCGATAAGGGGAATGCCCGTGCCCAGGATGAACCGGGCCGTCCGCAGCAGGGTACCGTCTCCCCCCAGGGAAATGATGCAGTCCGTCCCGGCCGGGATTTCTTCCCGGTCGACGTAGAATTTCCCGTCCCTGCGGAAGGCCTCAGGGTCGGAAATCCGGCAGACGCCGCCCCGGTCCTCGATGTATTCCTGCACTATCTTCGTTATGGTATTGGTCGGATCCTTTACCGTATTGGTTACCAGATAAAAGCTTTTCATTCTTCCTTTCCGTCCTTTGCCGCGTCCAGGGCAGCATGGGCCGCCTTTACCACCTCCGCGCAGCGGGCTTTGACCGCCTCTGCGGCAGCGGCGCATTCCTCTTCTGCCGGCGTTTCCGTCTTCAGTAGATGAATCAGGTATTCAATATTTCCCTCCGGCCCCTTGACCGGAGAAAAATCCAGTCCGCTGCAGATGAAGCCTGCCGAAAGGGCGTAGTCCGCCACCTGGCGGATGACCTCTTCGTGGACCTTCGGATCCCGGACCACGCCTTTTTTCCCAACCTTTTCCCTGCCGGCTTCAAACTGGGGCTTGATAAGCGCCACGATTTCACCTTCGCCGGCCATCAGCTCCCTTACGGGAGGCAGGACCTTCGACAGGGAGATAAAGGAAACGTCTATGGAAACAAAGGACGGCTTTTCGGAAAGCCTGTCCGGGGTCAGGTAGCGGATGTTGGTCTTTTCCATGCAGACCACCCGCTCGTCGTTGCGCAGCTTCCAGTCCAGCTGGCCGTGGCCCACGTCCACCGCGTACACCTTCACCGCCCCGTTTTGCAGCATGCAGTCGGTGAAGCCACCGGTGGAGCTTCCCACATCCATGCAGACCCGGCCGGAAAGCACCGGCGCAAAGGACTTCATGGCCTTTTCCAGCTTCAGGCCGCCCCGGCTGACATAGGGAAGGGGATTGCCCTTTAAGGTAATCGTCACCGTTTCGGCAAAGCTGCTGCCCGCCTTATCCTCCCGTTCTCCGTCCACCAGGACCTTGCCGGCCATAATCAGGGCCTTCGCCTTCTCCCTCGAGGGCGCCAGTCCCTGTTCCACCATCAATATATCCAGTCTTTTCTTCATTTCAGTTCTTCCCGAATCCGTCCGGCGATGGATGCCGCGTCAAGGCCGCACCATTTTCTCTGGGCGTCCCCGCTGCCGTGGCCCACAAAACGGTCCGCCACCGCCAGGTTCACCACCCGGGTTCCGCAGCCGCTTCTGTTTACATAATCCAGCACCGCGGATCCGAAGCCTCCGCTGCCGATATTTTCTTCCACCGTCACCAAAAGCCGGTGTGTCCGGCAGAGGCGGTCAATGAGCTCCGTATCCAGGGGCTTGACAAACCGTGCATTCACCAGGGTGCAGGAAATGCCCTCTTTCTTCAGCAGATCCGCTGCTGCCTCCGCCTCGATAAAGGCTCTTCCGGCGGCAAAAAGGATGACCTCTTCGCCCTCCCGCAGGACCGATGCCCTGCCGTATTCCAGGGGCGGACAGGTATCCACGGCCGGAAGGCTTCCCCTGGGGTATCGGACCGCTACGGGCCCGTCGACTTCTTTCACGGCAAAGCTGAGCATCTCTGCCAGCTCCTGCTCGTCCTTCGGCGCCAGGATGGTCATGTTCGGCATCATGGACAGATAGGAAATATCGAAAAGCCCCTGGTGGGTCTTGCCGTCCTCCCCCACAAAGCCGGCCCTGTCCAGGGCAAAGACCACATGCAGGTTCTGCAGGCAGACATCCATCATCAGCTCGTCAAAGCCCCGCTGCAGGAAGGTGGAATACACGGCAAACACGGGAATGAGCCCGCCGGCCGCAAGGCCTGCACAGAAGGTGACGCCGTGCTCCTCTTCGATGCCCACGTCAAAGAAACGGTCCGGGAACAGGCCGGCAAAGCGCTTCAGCCCCGTGCCCTCCTTCATGGCGGCGGTCACCGCCACCACCCGGTCATCCTCTGCCGCCAGGGCGCAGATGGTATCGGAAAATACGTCCGAACAGGTGCGGCAGGCCGGTTTAAGCGGTTTTCCGGTCTTCGCGTCAAAGGCGGAAACCCCGTGGAACCGGGCCGGCTCCTCCATGGCGGGCCGGTAGCCCCTGCCCTTTTCGGTAACTGCATGCACAATCACCGGGCCGTCGTAATTCTTCGCCACCTCCAGCACCTTCACCAGCTGGCGGATATCGTGTCCGTCCACCGGTCCGAGGTAGTTAATGCCCATATTTTCAAAAAGCATGCCGGGAATGACCAGCTGCTTGATACTGCTTTTTGTTCTCCGGATGGATTCCACCATTTTGCTTCCGATGAAGGGAATGTTCTCCAGTGCCTGGGAAACCTCCATCTTAAGCCCGGTGTAGGCCCGGGAAAGGCGTACCCGTCCCAGATAATCGGAAAGGCCGCCCACATTTCGGGAAATGGACATTTCGTTGTCGTTCAGCACGATGACGAAATTGGTCTTCAGCCGCGCGGCGTTGTTCAGCCCCTCAAAGGCCAGGCCGCCGGTGAGGGCGCCGTCCCCGATGACGGACACCACACTGTATTTTTCTTTTCGGATATCCCTTGCCCAGACATAACCAAGCCCCGCGGAGATGGACGTGGAGCTGTGGCCCGTGTCAAAGCTGTCACAGCTGCTCTCCGTACGTCTCGGGAAGCCGGAAATACCGCCCTCCTGCCGCAGGGTATGGAATTCGTCCTTCCGCCCGGTGAGGATTTTGTGGGTGTAGGCCTGGTGGCCCACGTCCCAGATAATCTTGTCCTCGGGCAGGGTATAGACTTTATGCAGGGCAATGGTAAGCTCCACCGCACCAAGATTGGAAGCCAGATGTCCGCCGGTACGGCTGACGTTTTTCACCAGAAACCGCCTGATTTCCGCCGCCAGCTCGTCCAGATCCGTATCCGGAATCCGCTTGATATCGTTTGCTTTCCTGATTTTTTCCAGCATATATGTTTACTTCTCCCGGTTTACCAGACGCAGAAGAAACTCCTTTAAAAATTCTCTGCCCTCGGGCAGCCTGTCCAGCATTTCGGAGGCCTGCAGGGTCAGATTTTTCACCTCGGCTTCCGCCCTGTCCACGCCCATCAGCGTGACATAGGTGGTTTTGCCGTTTTTGATATCCGAGGAGGCGGGCTTGCCCAGGGTTTCCGTGGAGGCGGTCACGTCCAGGATATCATCCTTTATCTGAAATGCCCGGCCGATCAGGGACCCGGCCTTTTCAAGGTTGTCCAGATCCTCCTTTTCCGCGCCGGCAAAGGCCGCGCCGCCCACCAGGGAGGCTTCGATAAGGGAAGCGGTCTTCCGCTCGTAGATATCGTCCAGCTCCTCCTTGGAAAGGTCGCTGCGCATCAGCTTTTCGTTGGTTACGTCCAGGCTCTGGCCGCCCAGCATGCCCTCATAGCCGGCCTTCCTGGCAATATATCTGGCCGCCCTGATGGCGTCCCGGGTGTTTTCCGCCCGGCCGATTCCGGCGATGAGCAGTTCAAAGGCATAGTTCATCAATGCGTCCCCGCAGAGAATGCCCATGGCTTCCCCGTAGGCCGCATGGGTGGAAGGTCTGCCCCGCCGGATGCTGTCATTGTCGATGGCCGGAAGGTCATCGTGCACCAGGGAAGCGGTATGCAGGCACTCCATCGCCGTAAGGAAGGGCTTGATTTCATGCACGTTCCCGGAATACAGTCTGCAGGCCTCGTACATCAGCAGAGGCCGCACATATTTTCCTCCGGAGGTCAGGCTGTAATGCATGCTCTCCGGCAGCTTTCCCGTGACCAGGTCCGGATCCGGAAGCCAGTCCCGGATATCCCTGTTGATAATCGTAAGACGTTCTTCCAGTTCTTTCTTATAGTTCATCTTCAGAACCTCCCCTTTATGCGGGTTTTAAAGCCCGCACCGTCTCATTGTTCTTCCGTTAAGCTGCCCGAACTGTCGATGAGCAGCATTTTTTTCTCCACCGTATCGATTTTCTCCGTGCACAGCCGGACCAGCTTTACGCCTTCTTCATACAGGGAGAACATTTCTTCCAGGGACTGCTCTTCCTTTTCCAGCTTTGCCGTTATCTCCTCAAGCCTGGCAAAATCCGCTTCCAGGCTGCGTTCCTTCTCCATCAGCTCTCCCTTCCGCCGGTCTGCCCGGCGTCCTGCGTCCTGGCGGTGATTTTCCCGTCAGCGACGTAAATATGCAAAAGGCTGCCCGGCTGTACCTGGGCGGTACTGACCAGCGCCTTCTTTTCTTCCGTTTCCACATAGGAAAAACCCCGGGAAAGCTTTTTCAGCGGTGAAAGGCCCTCCAGGGTGGCCGCGGTGAGCGCAAGCCGCGCTTTTTTGCGTTCTGTCTGCCGTCCCCCTGCCGCATGGAGCCTTCTGGTAAGGAAGGACAGCCGTTCCTTTCCTGCCGCAAGCCTGCTCTTCGGGCTCTGCTTTTCGAGCCGCAGCTGCAGGAGGGAAAGTCTTCTCCGGTATGCGCCGGTCCTCTGCTGCAGCAGGGCGTGAAGGCGCTCTTCCTGGGCCGAAAGCCGGTCCAGCAGCTCGGTTACGTCCCTCGTGGCCAGCTCCGCTGCCGCCGAAGGGGTGGGTGCCCGCAGGTCCGCCACATAGTCCGCAATGGTCACGTCCGTTTCGTGGCCCACGGCGGAAATCACCGGCGTACTGCAGTTGAAAATGGCCCGGGCCACTTCCTCCTCGTTGAAGGCCCACAGATCCTCTATGGATCCGCCGCCCCGTCCCACGATGAGGACGTCGCAGCCGGCCTTATCCAGCACGGAGATACCCCGGACGATGCTTTCCTTCGCCCCTTCTCCCTGCACCAGGGCAGGATAAAGGATGATCTGCACCCCCGGATTTCTCCTGGTCAGGACGTTGACGATATCCCGCACCGCCGCGCCGGAGGGTGAGGTCACCACACCCACCTTTTTCGGAAAGGCAGGCAGAGGCTGCTTGTAGGAGGGGTCGAACATACCCATCTCTTCAAGCTCTTCCTTCAGCCGCAGGAATTTCTCATAGAGGGCACCCGCGCCGTCGGGCCGGATGCGCCTTGCATACAGCTGGCAGACCCCGGTCTTCTCGTAGACGTCCACATAACCGGAAACCACCACCTTATCGCCGTCCTTCATGGAAAAAGTCAGTCCCTGCCGGTTTCCCGCAAACATGACGCAGCTGATGGCTGCGTCTGCTTCCTTCAGCGTGAAGTAAAGATGTCCGCTGCGGTGAAACTTACAGTTACTGACCTCTCCTGAGACTGAAACATCCGTCAGGAGAAAGTCCTGCCGAAACATGTTCTTGATATAACTGTTAATCTGTCTGACGGTATAGATGCTGCTCACGGCATCAGATCCTTTTCCCGGACCAGCTTGCCCAGGATGCCGTTGACAAAGGATCTGGAGTCTTCTCCGCCGAACCGCTTCGACAGCTCCACCGCCTCGTTGATGGCGACCTTCACCGGGATATCCTCGTCAAACAGCAGCTCGTAGACGGCCAGACGAAGGACGGAAAGGTCCACCTTGCTCATTCTGGAGGTTTTCCAGCCGGAGGACGTCTCATTCAGGAGACGGTCAATCTCCGGAAGCTTTTCACAGATCAGGCCGTATTCCTTCCGGATCTGGGCTTCGTCCTCTGTTCCGGCGCTTCTGCCTTCGCCCAGCTCCTCGGCACAGATGCCGTCCTCGGCAAAATACAGCTGCAGCTGCTCCGGCATTTCCTCCACATCATTAAACTGGGAAATAAACAGCAGCTTGAAAACCGCCTCCCTTATCTCCCTTCTGTGCATTACGTGACTTCTCTCCTGTGCGTCTTTCATCTGTTCTCAGGCTTCCCTTGCCGGTTTTTTCATGGTTTTCTTCTTCGGTGCTTCTTCCATCTGCACTTCGGCGATGCTCACATGAACGGCTGAAACCGAAAGGCCGGTCATATTCTGCAGGGATTCCTTCACCTTGGCCTGCACAGCCTTGCTCACCTCGGGCACGCTGTAGCCGAAGCGGATGTTGAGTACCAGGTGTACCACCAGGTTGTTGTCCTCGGACTGGATCTTCACACTGCGGGACAGGTTCTTGCTGCCGCCCTTGGTGATCTGCTCCGCTGTCAGGTTGCCCCGTAAGGAGGCAACGCCCTCCACCTCTGTGGCTGCTACCGCAGCGATGGTGTCCAGTACCTCGTCCATGATCTGCACCTGGCCGTTTTTCTCATTGTTGTATATGATATGAAAGCTGTTCTTGTCTGCCACAATAGCTCCTTTCCTGCTTCATAAGCAGTTTATATTTATTCATACAGTATACCGCAAGTTTACGTTTCTGTCACGCCTTTCTTCCCGCGGGAAAGTATCTTTACGCGGCGTAAGGCAGGTTACTCCCGGCTGAATTCCGCCAGGACCAGGCCCGGATTTCTGTCCAGGGTCATCTGCACGCTCCAGGGATTGACAAACAGGAGCAGGGGATTACCCTTCAGGTCCATGACCTTTTTCATATCCGACGTGCCGGTCAGCCTGGCCACGTCCACCTCATCCTTGTTGGCGATCCAGCGGATATGCTCGTAGGGCAGCATATCCAGGCGGATTTCCACGTTGTATTCACTCTTCAGCCGGAACTGGAGCACGTCGAACTGCAGCATGCCCACCACGCCGACGATGATTTCCTCCATGCCGCCCTTGGCTTCCTGGAAAATCTGGATGGCGCCTTCCTGGGCAATCTGGCTGATGCCCTTGACAAACTGCTTCCGCTTCATGGTGTCCAGCTGGGTTACCCGGGCAAAATGCTCCGGCGCAAAGGTGGGAATTCCCTCGAAGCAGAATTTCCTGTCCGGCGCGCACACCGTATCCCCGATGGAGAAAATACCCGGGTCAAATACGCCGATAATGTCCCCGGCATAGGCCTCTTCCACCACGTGCCGGTCGTCCGCCATCATCTGCTGGGGCTGGGAAAGCCGCATCTTCCGGTTGCCCTGCACATGGCAGACCTCTTCCCCCGCATCAAACCTGCCGGAGGCAATCCGCATGAAGGCCACCCGGTCCCTGTGGTTTTTGTTCATATTGGCCTGGATTTTGAAGACAAAGGCGGAGAAGGAATCCTCGAAGGGGTCAATCACCCCGGCATCAGACATCCTGGGCAGCGGACTGGTGGTCATGGCCAGGAAATGCTGCAGGAAGGTCTCCACGCCGAAATTGGTCAGGGCCGAGCCGAAGAAGACAGGCGTCAGGACGCCGGCTCTTACCGCCTCCAGGTCAAATTCCGCGGCCGCGCCGTCCAGCAGCTCGATTTCCTCGGTCAGGGTCTCGTACTGCTCTTCGGTCAATAATCCCGGCAGTTTGGGATCCTCCAGGGGGATCCGGCTTTCCGTGCCCTCCTTCGTGCCCTTCAGGGTATCCGAGAACATGAGCACCTCTTTTGTCTCCCGGTCATAGACCCCCTTGAAGCGTTTGCCGCTTCCGATGGGCCAGTTTACCGGACAGGTGGCGATGCCCAGCTCCTTTTCAATCTCATCCAGCAGGTCAAAGGTATCGTTGGCGTCCCGGTCCATCTTGTTGATGAAGGTGAAAATCGGGATATGCCGCATCACACAGACCTTGAACAGTTTCCTTGTCTGGGCCTCCACGCCCTTGCTGCCGTCGATAACCATGACAGCGGAATCCGCCGCCATCAGCGTACGGTAGGTATCCTCGGAGAAATCCTGGTGTCCGGGGGTATCCAGTATGTTTATGCAGTATCCGTCATAATTGAACTGCAGTACGGAAGAAGTGACGGAAATACCTCTCTCCTTCTCAATGGCCATCCAGTCGGACACCGCATGCCGGGCCGTCGCCTTTCCCTTGACCGAGCCCGCCAGGTTAATGGCGCCGCCGTAGAGCAGGAATTTCTCCGTCAGGGTCGTTTTGCCCGCATCCGGGTGGGAAATAATGGCAAAGGTCCGTCTTCTTTCTATTTCCTTTTTATAATCAGCCACGTAAGCCTCCTGATTTTATGCATTTTCAGACTCGTCTATGCATAATAGCATAGGTTTAACCCTGCGTCAATTCCAATAAAAAACCCCTTCCGCAAAGGACTGCTTCTTATTGGAAGCATTTCCCTTTATGCGCAAGGGGTTTTATTGCCGAAAAGCGCCTGAAGATAAGGCTTCGGCATTTGTTCATTATTCCTTCAGATCCTCTGCCCGGGTCTCCTCCACGGAAGCAACGGAATCATCCTCCCAGTTCCATTCCCGGCCGCCCTTGAAGACGCTGGCATTCATGTCATTGGACAGCATGACCAGGGAGGCATCCGGCGTGCGTTTGCACATTTCATAGAAGAAATCGCCGGCGGTTTTGGTGTTGTCCAGGCACCAGCGGGTATCCTCCAGGTATTTCCGCATGAAATCCAGGCAGGTGTAGTCAAAGGGCGTATCCGGCTTTGCATGTCCCGGAATGATGACCAGGGGATGCAGGGCCTCGATAAAATCGATATCCTCCATCCAGAGCTGCCGCTCCACGTCATTGACCTCACAGGTGAAGGGATGGGCTTCATTGAACAGGATATCGCTGCCGTAGGCCACCCGTATGGAGGGAATCCACACCAGGGTATTGTAGCGGAGGTCTCCCATGCGGTTGAAGAAAATCTTCACCTCCTGGCCGTCCACGAGAATGGTATCGTCCTCGATGGGTTTGTACTCCACGGTCTTGTAGCACATCCGCGTCTTGCCGATCACCTGCTCCCAGTGCTCGATCTTGTCCGCAAACTGGTGGTTGATGGTATTGGCCACATCCGCCGGCGCGATGCATTTCGCCTCCGGGAACTGCTCCGCAATATAGGCGGTGCCCCAGTAATGATCCGGATGGGCATGGGTGACATAGATGGTCGTCAGCTCCCGCTTCAGATCCATGATTTCCGCCGCCACCCGAAGGGCATTCGGCCTGGTCCACTGGGTATCGATGACAATGGCTTCCTTTTCGCCGTATACAATGACCGATGCCACATTAAAACCGGATTCCTCCGATATGCAGACCTTAACCTTCAGCTGTCCTCGTTCAAAGGAAAAATCCCTGATTTCCATTCCCATGTTTATTTACCTCTTTTCTTCTGCCGGGGGTTGTCGGTATTCCTGTTTCGATAATACAACATCCGTCTTTAAAGTCCAAGATATTTCTTTCTGGAATACTCGTAAAGCTCCCTGGTAAAGGCTTCACAGGAAAGCGCTTTTCCGGCGTTGTAGCCCAGCATGGCCGGTTTTCCGGGTTTGCAGAAAAAGTCCACGAACTCCCGGGCGGAGGCCCTTGCTGCCGCTTCGTCATTTTCGTCAAAATCCAGCGGCCAGGCCTGGAAGACCATCTGCTCGCCGAATTCCGTATAAAGCTCCCGGATATGGTTCATGTTCATCATCTCCCAGCCGTCCAGACCGGCTTCCACGAAAATATGCACCCGCTCGTCCAGGCTGCCGCAGGAATGGATGGTGATGTATCTGCCTTTTGCATGTACGTGATCCACCAGATCCTTCATATAAGGAAGGAACATTTCCCTGGCCACGTCATCCGAGAAGAATGGCGCTCTCTGGGCACCCCAGTCATCATGCACGCAGAAGCCGTCGATGCCCGGGAAATACTCACAGATCTTATCCACCAGCTTCAGGGCCATATCCGTCATGGCGCCGAAAATCTCCCTTACCGCATCCTGCTGCTCCGGATCCACAAGGGCAATGGCCGCGTTGTCAAAATCCATCAGGGAAATCAGCCGTTCAAACCAGAAGCCGTTGACAAAGGTGAACACACCGGAAAACCTCGGATCAGGCTGGTGTCCCGCATCCTGCTCCCAGTTCCAGCTGTCCACGTCCGGAATCGTGATGTGATCCTTCCATTCATTCGCATCCTCAAAAATCGGATTTCCGCCCGGCGTAATGGAGCCGCCGGCGCTCTCCACCCAGTGCCAGGGAACGCCGAAGACGTCCACCGAATCATGGAGGAAGGGCCTTGACAGCTTTTCATTGTACTCCGTCGAGGTGATGCCGTCCGTATCCGCAAAGGTGGCGGCAAACCAGGGTTCCTTGCTGAAATAATGGGCGTTCAGGTTTTCCCGGTAGGATACCGGTGTGGAAAAAAGCGGCGTTTCCGGCCCCATACCCATAAAGCCGGGCTTGTGATCGCCGATAAGCAGTTCTCTCGGACTGAAAGAAGGTCTTCTCTTAATGCCTTTCATCGTTTTTCTCCTATTCTTGAATTTGCAAAAATGGTTTTCAAATTACCTTTTTATTATACAGCCCCGTCCGCTTCAGTAAAATGCCAAAACCTCTAAAAATTCTTTTTCCCGGCTTCCCCAATTATGGGCAGAAATAAAAAACCGCGCGGGCACAAACCGTGCCTGCGCGGCAATACGCGTCAAAGAATCGTATCGATGATTAAAATAACCAAAGCCAGTCCGCCGAGAAAAATCAGCCCGATGAGAAGCGCAGCGCTCATAGCGCCGCCGATATACATCCGGCGCTCCTCCTTCGACATCATTTCCGTCGGGGCATTCTCATCCTCCGGTTTTCTTTTCTTTCTCCGGAACAGCCTGTACTGGCCGTCCAGGAAGCTCATATCGGCGATGGTTCTTCCATCGTCGTCATCGTATTCTTTCTTCATCTTTATTTACCCGTATTTTACGGTTATTCTGCTGCTGCCGGCGCTTCCTTCTTCACCTCGGGCACGTCGTCAAACAGGTGGCAGACCACATAGTGTCCCGGCTCGATTTCCTTCTGTACGGGTGCCTCATGCTTGCAGATTTCCATACATTTTCTGCATCTGGTATGGAATTTGCAGCCGGCGGGCGGGTTGGCCGGGGAGGGAATGGAGCCTTCCAGCACGATACGGTTCATCTTTACCGTGGGATCCGGAACGGGAATGGCAGAAAACAGCGCTTCCGTATAGGGATGCAGCGGATGGGCAAATACGTCCTCCGTCTTGCCGTATTCCACCAGGTTGCCCAGGTACATAACACCGATCTGGTCGGAAATATGCTCTACTACGGACAGGTCATGGGAGATAAACAGGTAGGTGAACCCGTATTTCTCCTGCAGATCCCGCAGAAGGTTGATGATCTGCGCCTGGATGGATACGTCCAGGGCGGAAACCGGCTCGTCGCAGACGATGAACTCCGGCTTTAATGCCAGCGCCCTGGCAATACAGATACGCTGTCTCTGGCCGCCGGAAAACTCGTGGGGATAACGATCCTTCTGGAAGGGCTGCAGTCCGCAGTTGTCCATTACCTCATCGAGGTAATCATTGTACTCGGACATGGGCACAAGGTTATGTTCCTTTACCGCCTCGCCGATGATCTCGCTGATGGGAAGACGGGGAGACAGGGAAGAAAAGGGATCCTGGAAGATGATCTGCATCTTCGTACGCATGGATCGCATCTCCTTCGGGGAGTAATCATATACCTCGTGGCCGTTGAACAGGACTTCGCCGCCGGTTTTCTCTCCGGAAAGCCTTAAGATGGTTCTGCCGGTGGTGGTTTTGCCGCAGCCGGACTCGCCTACCAGGCCCATGGTGGTTCCCCGGGCCAGGTTGAAGGTTACGCCGTCCACAGCCTTGACATAACCCTTGGGTTTTGTAAAGGTACCGCCGCCGATGGGGAAGTATTTCTTTAAATCCTTAACCTGCAGAATATAATCTTCCATTATTCCTCCCCCTTCCTGTCATAATATCTGTAGCAGCTGACCTTGTGGGTTTCACTGATGCTGATTTCCTCCGGATAATGGCCGCTGCAGCCTTCGCACTGCATCTCGCATCTGTCCTTGAAATAGCAGTAATCGGGCATGTTGATGGGGTTCGGCACCTTACCGGGAATGGAGTACAGCCGGTCAACCTTTTTCCCTACCGCAGGCTTACTCGCCATCAGGCCGATGGTATAGGGATGGGCAGGATGGGCAAATACCTCCTCCGCCGTTCCCTTTTCAACGATACGGCCCGCATACATGACCACAACATAGTCCGCCATCTCGGCGATAACACCCAGGTCATGGGTAATCAGCATGATGGAAGAATTGATCTTGTCCTTCAGCTGCCGCAGCAGGTCCAGGATCTGGGCCTGGATGGTTACGTCCAGAGCCGTGGTGGGCTCATCGGCAATGATCAGCTGGGGATTGCAGGACAGGGCCATGGCGATCATGACACGCTGCCGCATACCGCCGGAAAGCTCGTGGGGATACATACTGTACACGCCTTCACTGTTGGCTATACCGGCCATCTTCAGAAGATCAATGGTTCTTTCCTTTATGGCTTCCTTCGTCATACCGGATCCGTCATGCAGGGCAATAACCTCGTCCAGCTGTTCGCCGATACGGAATACCGGGTTCAGGCTGGTCATGGGCTCCTGGAAAATCATGGAAATATAGTTTCCGCGCAGGTGCTGCATGGCCTCATTGGTCATCTTCGCAATGTCATACACCTTGCCGTTCTTCATGTTCAGGCGGATTTCGCCCTCCACGATCTGGCCCTGGGGATGCTGCAGCAGCTGCATGATGGACAGGCTGGTTACGCTTTTTCCGCAGCCGGACTCGCCCACAACACCGACGGTCATACCGGTGGGCACTTCAAAGGATACGCCGTCCACGGCATGAACGGTACCCACATCGGTAAAGAAATAGGTGTGCAGGTTGTCAATTTCCAGGGTATTGCCCGGGTCTTTAAGCTGGGTCAGATACTCGCTTTCCGGTACGCCCTTTCTTTTGTATTTTTTCTCAAATACTGCTGTCGTCTTACGGTTTTCTCTGGCGATTCGTCGGGATTCCGCAGCAGACATATAGCCTTCATTGTTTTTCTTAGCCATCTTTCTGCCTCCCTCCTTACCGTTTCATCTTCGGGTCAAAGGCGTCCCGAAGGCCGTCACCTACCAGGTTGAAAGCCAGAACCGTCAGCAGCAGGAGCACACCGGCAGGAATCCAGATGAACCAGTAGGTCGTCAGTACGAATGTATTGTTTACATCGTTGATAATATTGCCCCAGGATGCGAAGGGGAACTTAACGCCCAGACCTAAGAAGGAAAGGGTCGCCTCCATAATGATAACCGAGCCCAGGCCCATGGTGCAGTTTACGATAAGCTGGGGCAGTACATTCGGAATCAGATGCTTGAAGATCCGCTTCGAGGCACGTAAGCCTGTCGCTTCCGCAGCCGTCATGAACTCCTGCTCACGCAGGGAAAGGATCTGGCCTCTGACCATACGGGCAACGCCGGCCCAGCCGAGCACGCCCAGGATCAGCATCAGGTAGAGCATACGGATGGAGGGATCCACACGCTGTGCGTCCATGGCTGCACCCAGTATAATGATGATGGGTGTACTGGGGATACAGTAGAATACGTCTACGATTCGCATTACCAAATTGTCCACCCAGCCGCCGAAGTAGCCGGCAAGACCGCCCATGACAACGCCCAGCAGGGTTTCGATGATAACAACGATAAAGCCGATGATCAGGGATACACGGCCGCCGTACATCAGACGGGTAAGCATATCCATGCCGTATTTATCGGTACCAAGCGGATGCTCTTTGGAAGGATAGGAATAGGTATCATACCTTCTGGTCATCGTTTCCTGCTTGATGCTCCAGTTCTGGTGGTTCATACCGCGCTGGATGGTATAGGTGGCGGTAGCGGATGCTGCTGCCTCTTCGGCCTCCTCGGCTGCATCCTCTCCTTCCACCTGCTCGATGGCATCCAGAAGTTCCTCGTCCACGGGCTCTTCCGTCTCCATCTCTTCGGAAACCAGGTTCTCATCGGTATAGGTAAACTCAGTTTCCCCGTTCTCGATGGCTTCCACCAGTTTTTCCTTGAAATCACGGCTTAAGAACACATCATTCATGATGGGCTTAACCACATACCGGCTGATATAGGCAACCTCTGTGCCGGCGCTGTTGATGCCGCCCTCATCGTCGATGGTGTAATTCGCGCCTTCCGCCTTGAAGGAGTTTTCTCCGTTGGTATAAGCCAGAAGGGCATTGTACATGAATTCAAAGGGGAAGGTCTTGTTCTCCGTGGAAGCGGTAATCACGTCCATGTAGGCAATACCGATCATCTCTCCGTTCAGATAGGCACCGTAGAGATTCTCGCCCTCTTCCTTCAGTTCATAGACCACATCCTTATAGGAGAAGGTATCGCTCTTCGTCTGGATACCCAGGTTCATCTGGGCCTGGATGATGGAGTTGAACACCTCAGGATTGGCCGCCACATAACGGTATTCCTTGTTTTCGGTAACCACGGCAAATTCCCTGGACATGGCTTCTTCACGATAGAAGAACTGGTCCTGGTCATAGGGAGAAATTACGCCGCCCAGGAAAGAAAACAGGAACATGAACACCAGAATAACGAGACCGACAACGGCCACCTTATTCCGGAAAAAACGCTTCATGACCAGTGCATTGGGAGAAAGCACCTTGACACGCCGGTCATCGTTCAGGGAGTACTGCTGCTCTTCGCTTTCGGAAGTTTTATCTTTTTCATCGTATTCGTTCACGCCAGTACCTCCTTTCCTTTAGGATATGCGTACACGGGGGTCAACCACCGCATACAGGATGTCCGCAATCAGGTTGCCGGCCAGCGTCAGGATTGCAAGAAAGACCAGATAAAACATGGAGAACGGAATATCGCCGCCAACCATACAGTTATAGGATGTCAATCCGATACCCGGTATGCCGAACAGTGTTTCCGTAATCAGTGCACCGGAAAACAGGCCCGGCAGAGAACCGCCGATAATGGTTACCAGCGGAATCAGGGTGTTGCGGAAAGCATGGTGATAAATGACCTTCCGCTCGGACAGGCCCTTGGCCCTGGCGGTACGGATATAATCCGCATTCAGCACTTCAAGCATATTGGTACGGGTATAACGCATCAGGCCGCCGATGCTGATAACCACCAGCACGATGATGGGCAGGACCAGGTGATTGGCAATGTCCAGGAACTTGCCCATGGCTGACAGCTGCTGATGGTTTCGTCCCACCAGGCCGTACAGGTCAAACCACCCGAGCTTGACGGAAAATATCAGTTTCAGCAGTGACGCGAAGAAGAATGTTGG
Source organism: uncultured Lachnospiraceae bacterium (assembly GCA_902796005.1). GTDB lineage: Bacteria > Bacillota > Clostridia > Lachnospirales > Lachnospiraceae > Alectryocaccobium. Next base: position 15,312 of record CADBNF010000103.1, read on the forward strand.
CAGCGATATACCTGCCAGCGCCACAATGGAAATGGTATAGTCCGCCTTACTGTATTGCTTTGTTGCTGCTATGATGCCCAGCGGAATGGCAATTATCAGTTCAAGAATGAATGAAATTGCGCCCATTACGAAGGACAGCCATACAGTCTCGTGGAATTTCTGTACCACGGGAATCGTATAATACCAGCTGTCACCGAAATTACCGGTGAACATCTGTCCAAGCCACATGAAATACCCGGGCACGATGCCCTTGTCCATATTGTACATGGCCGACAGCTGCGTCATCCACTCCTCAAAGCTCTTGGAGCCGGGCTGCATGGATTTCTCCCTGGCCATCGCCTCAATGTATGAAGTAGGCAGGCACCGCATCAGCGCATAAATAACAAATGCTACGATAAAGAGTATGATGATAGAAATCAGTACTCTTTTCAAGATGTATTTCTTCAAGTTACAAACCTCCCTTCCCCACCTGCAAAGCTATACATCGCACAGCCACTTTCCCTTTGGAAAGACGTTCTGCGACATATAGCTGAAATGGGTCAGCTATATAATTGCGGATACACCCCGGCAGTGTAACACTGCCGGGGTGAGTCATAAAAGCATCATCCAAGATGAAATTACTTAAGTACAGTATTCTCGATCTCGCTCATCCAGCCATAGAAGGTGGTGATATCCGGAGTAACGGTATCCATATCCACACGCTCGGTGGAGAAGATGATAGCATTCTGACGCTGATATACCGGGATTTCATCAGCCCAGTCAATGATGATGTCAAGGCAGGCCTTGTACAGGGTCTTTCTGTAGCTCTGATCCAGAGACTTACGAGCCTGCAGAATCATGGTATCCAGATCTTCGTCCTGGATGCCGTATCTGTAAGCATCACCGCCGGGGTTCGCACCGCCGTTGGCAACGTCAGAGTAGTAAATCTGATACATATCCGGGTCTACAGTAGCGCCCCAGGCAGCACACCACATCTCAGCTTCCTGTGCATCAAGAGCAGTCCACAGGTCGGAGCTGTTGGTAAGGTCGGTAACGATGAGCTTCATGCCGATCTTGGCCAGAGCATCGCGGGCCTCGGTCAGGATCATGAAGGAGGGATGATCGCCGGTACCATCGCCGGGGATAAGTACTTCGTACTCAAGGGCAGCGCCTTCGGGAGCAGCGGTCAGCTTGCCGTCTTCAACGGTGTAGCCGGCAGCCTCAAAGAAGCCGAGGGCAGCCTGAAGAGCAGCATCGTACTTCTCCTCGTCGGTCATGTCGGAGGTATAGATGTCATTTCCGTCAACGTCAACGGAGAATGCTACTCTATAGCCGTCATCGGTGGCCTGCGGAGCAGCCCAGGAGGTGTTGGAAATCGGGTAGTTGATAACGTCTGCACGCTCACCGTAGTAGGAACGTACGCCCAGCTCACGATATACGGAGAATACGGTGGCAAATGCTCTTCTCAGGTTCTTGGAAGCATCGGATCCGGGTTCGCCGCCAACGCTTACGTTCTTGGCGTTAATGCCGATGTAACCGTAGCCGAGGTTATCAACGGTGCTAACGGTGATAACATCGCCGTTCAGCTCGCCGCCGTTGGCCTTCTCGATAGCCGCAACGGTATCATTGGAGAAGGAGGGATCGGTGATGTCGATGGTGCCGGTGGTAACGCCGTTCAGCTTATCAGCTTCCTGGGTCTCAAGGAAGTTGATGTATTTGGTCTTCGGGCAGCCCTTGTAGTAAAGTTCATTGGCTTCGAAGTAAACGGTACCGTTTTCGAACTTGATGAACTTGTAGGGGCCGGCGCCCATGGGCTGCGTGGTTACGGAACGAACATGGGAAAGGTCACCCTTGGTGAAACCGAACATGTTGTTGTCGTAATCATATTTGTCCTTTTCACCATAGTAGTGAAGAGGAGCAATGGTGGTAGCCAGCTGGTAAATAGCGGTAGCACTTACCTCGGTCAGCTTAACGGTCATGCTGTAGTCGCCGGTCTTTACGATACCGGTGATGTTGGGAGCGGATTCCGCATACTCAACATACTCTTCGTATTTCTCATAATCCGGAAGGAAGTCAGCTACGGTGCTGCCGGCAGCTTCGGTCTCGATCATGGAGATCATGTCGCCTGCATAAGCTTCCTTCAGAGCTTCAGCGAAGTCGTCGATGGTGCCGTTTTCGGGAATGGAGAAGCCCCAGTTGCCGGCAGCGCCGGTGATGTCGCCTTCTTCATTGTAGCCGTTGTCTACACAGTACTTAACGATTTCTTCGGCAATAGCCTTGGGAGCTACGTTTTCGAGATTCCAGAAAGCCTTCTGCATATCCTCGGTCCAGAAGGTGAAGTCGGTGTTGTCCGGGCCGGCTTCCTGCATCAGGTCGATAACCTTGGCAATACCGGTACGGTACGCATCCATGCCTTCGATGGGCAGGGAGAACAGAGTGGAGGCTCCGTCATAGGTGGGGTCGCAAAGTACGTACATGGAGAAGATAACGTCGTCGATGGTGATGGGCTCGCCGTCAGAGAAAACAAGGTCGTCTCTCAGGGTGAAGTTGTAATCAACGGTGCCGTCTTCATTTTCCACGATCTCAAGGTCAGCCGGGCCATAGTAGGTATACGGAGTTCCGTTATACTCGATGGTCTCGCCTTCGATACCGTTGTAGATCATGGCGCCCTGACGATCGGAGGTAAGCAGGGAGATCTGGGTCATGCCCTGCACATCCTGGTCATAGGCAGTGCTGGCGAAGAAGGGGGAGAACTTCTCGGAGAACGGGCTGTAGCCGACTACCAGAGGTGTATTCTCGTCTCTCTGCGCGGGGGTGGATTCTGCTTCCGAAGTGGAGGCGGTGGAGCTTTCGGATACTGCAGATGCAGAAGATGCTGCAGAAGCGGAAGAGGCAGAGCTGTCAGAGCTGCCGCCGTTGCCGCAGGCCGAAAGAAGTCCTACGCACATCGCTCCGGTGAGAACCAGTGCAAGAATTTTCTTCATGTCAAAATCCTTCCTTTCTTGTATTTCAACGGACTTTCTGTCCGATGATACCATTAAATATTTATAACTGTGGCAGGCGTATGCAATACGCCTGCAGCAAAGAGCCGGCCGGCTCTTCTGATTTGTCCGCCGATCAGATCTGGCCGCTTTTCACGCCTTTTTTCAGGATAAAGCCTGCCGCTGCGGCAACCGCATCCGCCGCAAACAGCAGCGGGTACTGCCAGGCGCCTGTATCCCCGGCGCCGTTAAGGACCAGGAAAACGATAAGCGCTGCGATGCCGGCGAGGGCAAAAACGAACAGGAACAGGGTCAGTCCCTGCAGGGCCTGACGGCCCTTCCGCACATTCTCCTGGCGTACGGACGTATACACCCGGATCAGCTGACTGATGATAATGAAAGTCATCAGGACTTCCACGATATAGGGAATAAGGACATAAAAGCAGTTACGCATGGCCAGCGTATCACTGCAGCCCTTCAGAATCATCACCGCGGCCAGGATAATGCAGATTATCCTGACTTTACGCTCGGTCAGGTTCTTCATTCTCAGACAATCCCGCTCAGGTCATAGGCATCCAGCCAGGCCTTTGCCTTCTCGCAGACCTTCTTCAGGGTTTCCTCCTCAAAGGGACTCTCCAGGCCGGCATTGGCCAGGAGCTCGATAAAGGTGCGGCTGCCGCCCTGTACCGTATAATCCATATAATGCTTCCAGGCATTCGCCATATCCTCCTGGATCATTGCCCAGAACTCCAGGGAAACGGTCTGTGCCAGACAGTAATCAATATAATAGAAGGGCGAGGAATAAATATGGTGCTGTCTCTGCCAGCCTTCACCTTCTGAATAGAAGGGGATGTCGCCGTCCAGCTTCATCCAGGGCATGTAAATCCCCAGAAGCTCCTTCCATACGCCGTGTCTCTCCTTCGGGGACAGCTCCGGCTTCTCATACACGATATGCTGGAAATGATCCACCATGGTGCCGTAGGGAATAAAGGTCAGTGCCGCAGCCAGGTGGCTGTAGCGGAATTTCCGGGCATCGCTGCCGAAGAAATCCTCCGCCCAGGGCCAGGCAAAGAATTCCATGGACATGGAATGCACTTCGCAGGATTCCATGCTGGGCCAGATATAATCAATCGGGATGCGTTTCCGGTTGGTATATGCTTCAAAGGCATGGCCGGCCTCGTGGGTCACAACCTCCACGTCGCCCTGGGTGCCGTTGAAATTCGCAAAGATAAAGGGTACTTCATAGTCGAAAATGCCCGTGCAGTAGCCGCCTGCCTGCTTTCCTTCCGTGGAATATACATCCAGCAGCTCGTTGTCCAGCATCACGTTGAAGAATTCTCCGGTCTCCGGAGAAAGGGCTTCATAAAACTTCTTGCCTGCGGCGAGAATATCCTCCGCGCTGCCGGCGGGTCTGGGATTGCCGGAACGGAATTCCAGGGCATTGTCCGCAAAGCTCATGGGATAGGTTTTGCCGAGCCGTTCAGCCTGCTTCCTGTAGATACTGTCAGCCACAGGCACCAGGTATTCTATCACGGCCTTACGGAACTTCTCCACGTCATCCTTTGTGAAGCAGTTCCTGGACATCCGGTAATAGCCCAGCTGTGTATAGCCGTCATAGCCGAGCTTCCTGCCCATCCTGTCCCGCAGATGCACCAGCTCGTCATACAGCCGGTCCAGGTCTGCCTGGTTATCCTTGTACCACTGCCCTTCCGCCTTCCAGGCGGCCAGACGAAGCGCGTCATCGGCATCCGTCTTGAAGGGAGTCAGCTGGGAAAGGGTATAAACACCGCCGTTGAAGGGAATCTGGGCAGAAGCCAGCAGCTTCTCATATTCATTGGCCAGACGGTTCTCCTCCTGGAGATCCGGAACAATCTTCTCGTCAAAGGACTTCAGGTCCAGCTCGCCGTTGATAAAATAAAGGCTGCCGAACTCCGCTTCAAAATCTTTTCTGAAGGGTGATGAGAGCATGGCATTCGTCCAGTTCTGCAGGTACACCTGAAGCTCCGGCATCGTATTGTTCCAGAACTTCTGCTCTTCGTCATAAAACGTATCTCTGGTATCGATGGAGTGTCTGATGGATACCAGGGTCTCCAGCGTAATGATATGCTTTACAAGTACCTGCTGATCCAGGAAGGCTTTTTTTGCTTCTTCATAATCGGCAGCTGTATTCAGTCTGTTAATCAGTTCATTAAATTTATTCTCTGCTTCTTTTATATCGGGCCTTGCATAAGGCATTTCAGAAAATTTCATCTTTAACCCCTATAAAAAAATACTACACGCAATAATACCACAGAATGAAGAAAATAGGAAGTCTTATTTATTGCAAAATATGCAAAAATGAATATTCCTAAAATAAAATGTCAGAATATGGGCAAGAAAAAACCCAGGCCTAACCTGGGTTTACGTATGCGAGGCGCGAACCGGATTTGAACCGGTGGATACTGGTGTTGCAGACCATTGCCTTACCACTTGGCTATCGCGCCAATGATAGTGACTCCGACGGGAATCGAACCCGTGTTACCGCCGTGAAAGGGCGATGTCTTGACCGCTTGACCACGGAGCCATTTACTCCCCGAGTAGGGCTCGAACCTACAACCCTTCGGTTAACAGCCGAATGCTCTACCATTGAGCTATCGAGGAATGTACATTATAATTTCAAACCTCCAGCGACCTAGGGAACTCGCCGAATGCTCTACCATTGAGCTA
>CADBNF010000104.1 GCA_902796005.1 uncultured Lachnospiraceae bacterium
TATCGAAAACGCCGACTTTGAAGATTCCTACAATGCAGCCATTGCGGCAAAGCAGAAAGCCCAGCTGGAAGCCGAGCAGCAGGCCATCGAGAACCAGAGGGAAATCGACAAGGCCGTAGCCGAGGCCCAGGTCATCCGTACCAGAGCCGAAGCTGAGGCGGAGGCGAAAATCATCGAGGCCCAGGCCCAGGCCGAAGCCAACCGTCTGCTGGAGGAATCCTTAAGCGATGACATCTTAAAGAAACAGTACATCGACAAATGGAACGGTGAGCTGCCCCAGGTTCTGGGCGGCGAATCTCCTTCCCTGCTGATTGACATGAATACCGAAAGCACCAGTGAATAACTGCCAGGCGCAGTCTTCCCCGGCCGGATGCGGCCGGGGATTTTTTGTACATTTCCGTGGGCAGCCTGTGCATTTTCTGTTATACTTATTTCAGCCGTTAGCCTGCTTCCGCTGACGGCCGCCATCGGACAGCCGGATTATTTCCTTTCTCCGGCAGGCCGGCTGTTCAGATTAAATTATAAAAGGAGCCGCTGTTATGATTAAAGAAATGAAGCTTATCCCCGTAACCGAAAAATCCCATCCCTTCATTACCGCGGTCAATGCCTGCGAACTGGAGAGCCACGGCTTTGTGGAGGAGGAATTCTTCCAGACCGGCACGGCAAAGCCCTTCTCCCCGGTGCTTCTTAAGGAGCTCTACGGCAGCCTGGACCATTACCGCGAGCTTGCGGCCGTTTCCGCGAAAAACGCGGTGGCGAAAGGCTTCGTGCTGCCGGAGGATGAGGCCTTCCTGGTGGAGGAAACCGTGAAAATCGCAGCCGCCCGCGGCCTTTCCTGAGACCTTCCGGCACAGGTTTTCTGCAAGGACAGGCATTGTTTATTCTTTCCGGATATGCTAAAATCAGGAAAATAAGCTTATGCCGACAGCTTAATAAAGACGCCGGGGACACCGGCGCCGGAACATTCAGTTTGAGGAGGTCTGTTATGATTATCTGCATTGCCCGGGAATACGGCAGCGGCGGACACAACGTCGCCAGAAAGCTTGCGGAGCTGCTGAATATTCCTTATTATGACAAGAAACTGATTGACGACATCCAGGACATCGGACTGGAGAGAGAGACGCTGGAAAAAGCGGACGAAACCCGGGCCAGCAGATTTTTCTCCACCCAGAAATTCAAGGTAACCGACACCCGCCTGCAGGGACTGACCGCCAACGACATCGTCTTCCAGATGCAGTGCGAATGGATCTGCAAAACGGCTGAAGAGGGCCCCAGCGTTATGGTGGGCCGCTGCGCGGACTACGTGCTGCGCCAGACCGGCATTCCCTTTGTCAGCATCTTCGTCACCGCGCCCTTTGAGAACCGCGTCGAACGGGAGATGCACAAGCAGAACCTAAGCGAAAGGGAAGCCATCCGCCTGGTCCAGAAGATGGACAAGCAGCGCCAGGCCTACTATGACTATTATACCGAGGGCAACTGGGGCAAGCCCAATTCCCACGACATCTGCATCAATACGGCGACCTACGGCATCGATCGTTCCGCGGAAATCCTTTACCAGCTGCTTAAAGACGATCTTTACGCCGAGGAAAGCCCCTACATTCACAGAAGAGAAACCATTTAAGCCGTTCCGGGACGCCTGTCCCGGAACGTAAATACCATCAAACGGCAAGGAGGTTTTATTATGCCGCTCATTCTTCCCGAGGGTTACGACCCGAAATTAACCATCAGACAGACACAGGAAGCCATCAAGTACATCCGGGACACATTTCAGAAGGAATTCGGCCGCCAGATGAATCTGGAGCGTATCTCCGCTCCCCTCTTCGTCAACCGTGACTCCGGCCTGAATGACGACCTGAACGGGTATGAGCGGAAGGTAAGCTTTGACGCAAAGGACGTCCCCGAGCTTCATCTTGAGGTGGTGCAGTCCCTGGCCAAATGGAAACGTATGGCCCTGGGCAAATACGGCTTCGCCCCGGGCGAAGGCCTGTACACCAACATGAACGCCATCCGCAGGGATGAGGACCTGGACAACCTCCACAGCATTTATGTGGACCAGTGGGACTGGGAAAAGGTCATCACCAAAGAGCAGCGCACCGAGGAAACCCTGGTTGACACGGTACGGCTGATTTTCAAGGTTATCAAGCATATGGAGCATGAGGTCTGGTACAAATACCCCCAGGCCGTGTACCACCTGCCGGACGATATCTTTTTTATTGATTCCGAAGAGCTCAGAAAGCTTTATCCGGACATGACCCCCAAGGAAAGGGAAAATGCCATCTGTAAGGAAAAGGGCTGCGTCTTCATCATGCGCATCGGAGATGTCTTAGGGGACGGCAAGCCCCACGACGGCCGGGCGCCGGACTATGATGACTGGCAGTTAAACGGCGACATCCTGTTCTGGTTCACACCCCTTGGGATGGCCCTTGAGATTTCCTCCATGGGCATCCGGGTATCCGAGGACAGCATGCGCACCCAGATGGAGAAGGCGGGCTGCTACGAGGAAAGGAAGGACCTGCCCTACCACAAGGCTATTTTCGAAAAACGGCTGCCCTACACCATCGGCGGCGGCATCGGCCAGTCCAGACTGTGCATGCTGCTTCTGGGCCGGGTGCACGTGGGTGAGGTGCAGTCCTCCGTATGGCCCAAGGGCATGCGAAAGGCCTGCGCGGAGAAAAATATCCGCCTGCTGTAAAAAGAACATTACTCCGTTTACAGGAAAAGAGCAGATATAAAGGAGAGGAAGAAAAATGTACGAGAAACTGTTCAGTGAAGGACAAATCGGAAAGCTGAAGATCCGCAACCGTATCGTCATGGAGCCCATGGGCCACCATCTGGCGGACTGGGACGGCAATACCACGGACAAGGTCATCAACTTTTACGCGGAACGGGCCAAGGGCGGCACCGGCCTCATCATCACCGAGGTTGTCCGGGTCAATGACGTCCACGGCAAGGCGGACGGCGGACAGATGTCCCTGGCCAGCGATGAGAGAAAGCCCGGCATGACAAAGCTTGCGGAAGCGGTACATGGTTACGGCGGCGCCATCTTTGTACAGCTGCACCACCCCGGCAACCAGGGCTTCACGGCGCTTAACGGCGACGTGCCCATGCGCACGCCCTCCGGTATCGAAAGCGGCGCCGTACACCAGGCCAGCCGGGCCATGACCGTGGAGGAAATCCACGAGCTGGAGGATGATTTCGCGGCTGCGGCAAAACGTGCGCAGGACTGCGGCATCGACGGCGTGGAGCTGCACTGCGCCCACGGTTATCTGTTAAACCAGTTCTTCAGCCCCTATACCAACAAACGTACCGACGAATACGGCGGCAGTCTGGAGAACCGTGTCCGCATCGTGAAGGAAATCATTGAGAAAATCCGTGAAAAATGCGGCCCCGACTTCCCGGTGATTGCCCGGGTGACCGTGGACGAATTCCTGAACATCAACGGACAGGACGACGGCATCCATCTGGACGAAGGCATTGAAATCTGCCGGAAGCTGGAAAGCTACGGCATCGACGCCCTGGATATCTCCTGCGGCATCTACGAAACCATGAACGTTTCCTGGGAGCCCGCGGGCTACGATCAGGGCTGGAAGGCTTATCTTGCGGCAGGCGTAAAGCAGGCTGTGAAGGTTCCGGTCTTCTGCACCTCCGTTATCCGTGACCCGGACTATGCGGAAAAGCTCCTGGAAGACGGTGTCTGCGATTTCGTCGGTTCCGCCCGTCAGCAGCTGGCCGATCCGGAATGGGCTGTCAAGGCCAAAGAAGGCAGGGCCTGCGAAATCCGCAAATGCATCTCCTGCCTGCACTGCATGGAGACGCTTTTCTCCGCCGACGCCACCGGCAATGATATCCAGTGCGCGGTGAATGTGGCTGCGGCCCAGGAAGCCCGCTGGAACGCCATGAAGAAGGACGGGAACGGCCGGGTTGTGGTCATCGCCGGCGCAGGTCCTGCCGGTCTGGAGGCCGCCAGGGTAGCCGCTGTCCGGGGATTCCGGCCGGTCATCTTCGAAGCCGATGACAAGATCGGCGGCCAGCTGAACCTGGCAGACAAGCCGCCCAAGAAGGACAAGATCCAGTGGCTGATTGATTACTATCAGTCCCAGATTAAGAAATATGACATCGAGGTGCGGCTGAATACGCCGATTACCCTGGCAGCCGTAAAGGAGCTGAATCCGGTCAAGGTCATCTTCGCCATGGGCTCCCATCCCGCTGCCCCGAAATCCATCCCGGGCATCGACGGGCCGAATGTGCTCAAGGTGCCGGATGTTCTGACCGATAAGGTCACCTTCACCGGAAAGAACGTCTGCGTCATCGGCTCCGGACTTACCGGCATCGAAACCGCGGAATACCTGGCGGAGAAGGGTAACCACATCACCCTCTACGAGATGGCAGGCGAAATCGGCCCGGGCATCTTCTTCCAGAACATGATCGACATCATGGGCCGCTTAGGCCCCACCGGCGCGGAGCTGTTCCCGAACCATAAGCTGGTGAAGCTGGAGGAAAATGCCGCTGTCTTCGAAAACACCGTGGACGGCAGCGAGAAGGTTCAGCCCTTCGACTTCGCGGTGGTTTCCCTGGGCGTTGTACCGAATACGCCGGAAGCGGAAATCGAAGCAGCCTTCGATACCGTACGCATCGGTGACTGCGAGGCCGGCGGCAAGATCCGCCACGCCACGGAGGGCGGCTTTGAAGCGGCGATGAATCTGTAAAACCGTCATAGCTAATGATGAAAAGCGCCTGTGTCTGCAGCGACACAGGCGCTTCTCTTTATTATGATGCAAAAACGCGGATAAACAAAGCCGCCGGTTTTCACCCTCCCGGCCTCTCCGGGCTACGCCTTACTTTATACCCTTGACCATGAAAATCCGGGTGTCAGGCGCGTCCTTATCCGCCGTAAACGGATTGTTTTCGTTCCGTGGCCATTCGATTTTCGCCATCTCCGGAAAGATCTTTACCATGATATTGGGTGTGGCGGAAACCTCGGAAAAGCCAAGCCGCAGCATCAGGTCCAGATCCCACTGCGGACGGACTTCCGCGGCAATGCTTAAGTTTTTCGCGATGTCATTTCTTTCATTGACCATATCCGGTCTCGTGCCGATAAGCTTCTGCGGGCTGTTTTCCCATTTCGCATTTTCTTTTTCGGTCCAACCGCTTTCATCCGCTTTTTTAAACACATACCCATAGTTCGCATCAATGTTGACAACCACGCCGCCCGGCGCGAGCAGCCGATACCATTCCCCGTAAATCTTTTCCGGCTCCGGCACCGTCCAGGTTACATTTCTGGAAATTATAAAATCAAAGCTTTCATCTTCGAAGGTCATCTGCTGGGCATCCATCTGCAGGAAGCGGATGGGCGGGTAGCGCAGCATTTTCGCATTTGCCTCACACTGTTCGATCATATCGCCGGAATAGTCGATTGCCGTCGTCTCACAGCCCAGTTCGGAAAGAAGAAATGCGTAAAACCCTGCGCCGGTGCCGCAGTCCAGGGCCCGTATTTTTTCTTTTCCCTGCGGAAGCTGCGTCCGCAGGAAATGCATCCACTGATTGTGCTGCGGGCCGGCCAGTTCTTTCAGACGAAATTCGGAAAACTCCTCTGCCCGTTTGGACCAGTAGGTATTGATTCTGTCCTGCATGCTCATTGTTTTGTTCTCCTTGTTTTATTGCTTGCAAGCGGCACCATAACCGGTATTTCCGCCGCCTGCGTAAATGTGGAAATGATTTCAAATGACTCTGCCAGTGTGTTTTCGGTAATAACGTCTTCCGGCCTGCCGCTGGCATACAGGCCGTTTTTGTTTAACAGCAGCACCAAATCCGCAAACCGTAAAACGGCGTTCAGATCATGGATGACCGCGATAACGCCTATCTGCTTTTCCCGTACGGTTTTCTCCAGAAGTTCCATGGTCTCCAGCTGGTAGTGCATATCCAGGTTGCTGGTGGGTTCGTCCAGCAGCATGACCTGGGGTTCCTGGGCCAATGCTCTGGCAATCAGCACCCGCTGTCTTTCACCGCCGCTTAGCTGGTTCATTGAGCGGAGGGCAAAATCCTCCAGATCCATTTCCGTGAGTATTTCTTCCGCGGCTTCCACATCCGCGGCGGAAGCCCGTCCCTGCATCCGGGGCATTCTCCCGGAAATAACGGTTTCCAGTACATTCAGCGAAGGATTTGCCACCGTGAACTGGGGTACATAACCGAAAATCTCCGCCCGTTTTATAAGGTGCATTTTCTGCACGTCTTCGCCGTCCGCCAGCACTTTCCCGCCGGTGGGGGAATGAATGCCGTTGATGCATTTCAGGAGGGTGCTTTTGCCCGCACCGTTCGGCCCGATAAGACATACGAACTGCAGACTGTCAAAGGAAAAACGGATATGTTCGAACACAGGGTGCTTTTTGTAGCCGAAGCTGATGTCTTCCAGTTCAATCCTCAAAAGCTCGACCTCCTTCTTCTGGAAATAATCAGATAGAGGAACAACGGCGCGCCGACAATGGAAAGCACCACACCCACGGGAATAATCACCGGACTGATGACGGTCCTGCCGATGGAATCCGCCGCCAGTACCAGCAGCGCGCCGATAATGGAAGAGGCCGGCAGAAGTATCCGGTGTTCCGATCCTAAGAGCAGTCTCGCGACATGCGGGGCCACAATTCCCACAAAGCCGATGACACCGACAAAGCTTATCGTAACGGCGGATACAACCGTCACCAGGATGCCGCTGGCTATTCTGACGCGGGAGGCGTTCACGCCCAGTGCTTTTGCGCTCTCGTCACCGCCCGATGACATGATATTGTAGGACCAGGCCTGTTTCCCGAAGAGGACAAATGCAACCCCCAGCGTCACTGCCATGAGGAGTATCTGTGACCAGGTAAGGCCTGTCAGACTGCCGAAGCTCCAGTGGACTATCTGGGACAGCTGGTCTTCACTGGCCACGTACTGCAGCAGGGAGTTTGCGGAGCTGAACAGGAAGTTCAATGCGACGCCCACCAGGATCATGCCGCCCGCACCCAGGTTTCCGGCAGCGGTAATGCCGTAGACAACAGCCGCATTGATGGCAGCAACGCCGAAGGCACATACCACCACGGAGGTGTTGCCGATACCCAGCGGATGAAACAGGATGCCAATTGCGGCACCCAGGCCCGCAGCGCTGGAAATACCCGTGGTAAAGGGGCTCGCCATCACGTTGCCGGTGGTGGACTGCATGACGGTTCCGCAGATGCCCATGGCCGCTCCCACCAGCACGGCGCTGATAATCCTGGGCAGCCTTAAAGTAAGTACAATGACAATCTGCGTACCGGTAAGCGGCACAATTCCGTGGCGGACACCCCAGTCCGGAAACAGATAGGATACAAGCCCGGAAAAATGTATATCCGAGGTTCCCAAAAAGACTGCCGCTGTTGCCAGTATAACAAGCGCAGCCGTCAGCACCAGCAGGAGGAGTGCTTTTCTGCGCCGAAGCCGGGCATAGGCCCGGCTTATCTCGTGCTGTTTTTCACGCATTTCAGTCAATATCGCCTATACGGCAGTGCTGTCCCTCCACGTAATCAATGTTCTGAAACTCTTCCAGCCAGGTCGCGAATACCTTGTCAGGGTCAAAGGACGCGGCCGCATCGGGATACAGCCATTTCACGATATAGGAGGAGCCCAGGATTTTGCCCAGTCCGCCCATGGAGAAAGAGGTGACAAAATATACATTCTCATCCTGAACAGCCTTGATTTCCCCGAAACCGGGTCTGGCCAGATAGGCGTCGGCCGCAGCCTTGTAATCTTCTGCGGAAGGCGGTGTATAACCGCTTAAATCCGCGCCGGAAGCAGCAACCATCTTGAAAATGAAATCCGGGTTGGCGGTAACAAACGCTTCCGCGTCCACATCGGCGCTTTCGAAGGAGGCGTCGCCGAACACATTAATACCGCCCGCCAGCACCATCATCTCGCCCCAGGCATTCGAACCGTTGGCGATGGAATAATCCTTAATGGATTCCCAGGCCACGGTTTTGCGTTCGCCTTCGGGGATTCCCGCCACAATGCCGGAAATACTCTCACTGGTTTCATTGAAGAAGCTGCGGAGAGCAACTGATTTTTCGGACTGTCCGAACATGGTTTCAATGATATCAATCTGGCGGTTGATATCCTGGTCGTAGCCGATGAGCGCCACCACGGGGATGTTGAACGCCTTGAGTGCATTTTCCATATCTTCGGAATAAAATGCGGTGATTACTACATCCGGTTCCATTTCCGCGATCACTTCATAGTTGACATCATTCTGGCTGCCGAAGGAATTCTCCTCCGAGAATTCAGGCCAGTAGACATGGTTTTCGATAATGCTGGAATCCACTCCGACAACTTTGTCGATATAACCGCAGCCACGGATTAACTCCAGATTATACCGGTTGATAACGGCTGCCTTTTCCACCAGGCCGGAAAGTTCCACTTCCCTTCCGACGGCGTCCGTAACCAGAATGGTTTCCGCTGCGGATGATTCCGTCGCTGCATCGGCAGTTTCAGACGCAGCGCTGCTTTCAGATACGGCAGAGGCTGCCGCTTCCGAAACCGATGAATTCTGTGAGGTAGTGTTGCTGCCGCCTGAGCATGCGGTAAGCATACCGCAGGCCAGCACAGCTGCCAGCATCAATGCTGTTGTTTTCTTCATGCGTAAAATAACCTCTCTTTCAAATACTGGTGCTATTTTATCAAGGACATTTACTCATAATAAGCCCCGTAGGGGGATAAATTATTGCACAAAAAAGAGGATGAAGCCGGATTTGTCCGCTTCATCCTCTTTATTATTGGCTTCTTTTTTATATCAGGCTTGAGTCACAATATTCGCAGATGGCGCTTTTCCTGCTCACCGGCGCACCGCAGTGGGGGCAGTTGTGGGGAAGGGCCATCATTTCCTCTCTGGTCAGTTCGCTGGCGTCCACTTCCTCGTCGGTGATGGGTTCATCCACCGTTTCGGCCTCTTCTTCCTCGCTGGCGACCTTGAACTCATCAGCCAGAAGACCCATGAGGGAGGAAAGGATGCTTCCGCCTACCACACCGCCCACCAGGGAGCCGAGGCCGGTGGTCCTCCGCCCGTTGTTATAGCTGGAGCCGAACATACCGCCCATATTGTTGCCGTACATATTGCCGGCATTGTTGCCGAACATGTTGTCCAGCGGGTTATCATTTCCGAACATGCCGCCCTGCTGGCCGCCGAAGAGCATATCCATCGGATCCTGCTGGCCGTAGGGATTGTTTCTCCGTCTGCCGTAGGGGTCGTTGTTCTGCCCGCTGAAAAGCTGGCTGATGGGATCCTGCTGCCGGCGTCCGAAGGGATCGTTGTTCCGGTTATTCCCGTAGGGATTGGAGGGCCGGCTGCCGTAAGGATTCGCATTCTGGGGCTGGGGGTTGCTTCTTCTCTGCGGTGTCGGATTCTGCTGACGTGAGGGTGTCCGGGGATCCTGGCGGTTGGCGCCGGCTGCCCTGCCCCGCTCGTCATTGATGCCCGGCAGGTTCTGGTTGACCGGCCGCGTGGTGGTGCTGGCGCCGCCGTTCCTGGGATTGGTGTTCACCTGCACGGTCACCCGCCTGCCCGTATTGTTCGTGGTCCGGGTCTGCTTCGGTTCCGGCTGGGCCGGCCGTGACGGCGTCCTGGGATCCGGCTGGCGAGTATTTGCCTTCTTGACTTCCGGCTTTTTCACCGGTTTCGGCGCGCCGGCCGCACCGCCTATGGCCGCACCTGCAGACGACGGCTTTTTCTGAGCAGCCTTTTTCTTCTCTTCTTCAAGCTTTCTCGCATTTTTATCCAGAGGTGACATTTTATTTCTCCTTTTATAAGCAGAACTGCTGTTTCCTCAACAGCGTTATTTGATGTCCTTCATCATTTCCATGACCCCTGCCAGTTCCTTCATCACCGCAGGCACGTCGATGCCCTGGGGACATCTCTCCTTACACTGTCCGCACTGCACACAGTCGGCAGGCGTACCTTCGGATTCCACCTTCGCGCCGACCACGGCCATGGGGCCGTCCAGCTTCATCCGGTTGTAGAGATTCATGTACTCGGGAATCTCGATCTTCGCCGGGCAGGTGCCGCAGCAGTACCGGCAGGCGGTGCAGGGCACGCTGACTTCCTTTTTGAAGGCCTCAGCAGCCTTTTCGCAGGTCTGCTCGTCCTCCGCGGTAAATTCACTTTCCCGGTCAAACAAAGCTATGTTCTCCTGCATCTGGGAAAGGGTGGACATGCCGCTTAAGATCACCTGAATCTGGGGAAGATGCCTTACCCAGGAAAGGGCCCAGGCTGCCGCGCTTCTTTCCGGCCGTTTCTCACTTAACACCTTCAGCGCGTCATCGGACAGAGTGGCCAGCTTGCCGCCCCGGATGGGCTCCATGACGACGATGGGCAGATTCTTTTCCTCCAGGATACGGTACTCCTCTGCCGTCGTTCCGAATTTCCAGTCGAAATAGTTGCACTGGATCTGTACGAAATCCCAGTCGTCATTCCAGGCCAGAGTTTTCTTCAGATAGTCCGGAGAGCAATGGGAGGAAAAGCCGAGCCAGGTAATCTTCCCTTCTGCCTTCATCCTTTTAAGGAAATCCACGCAGCCGCTCTTCTCATAGGCATCGTAGCAGCTGTCATCCACACCGTGCACCAGATAGAAATCAATGTGATCCGTCTGCAGCCGTTTCAGCTGCTCTTCAAACATCTGCTCCACAGGCACGCCGGCGTGCACGTAAAACTTCGTCGCCAGGTAATAGCTGTCCCGGGGATACTGGCTCAATACTTCGCCCAGCACTACCTCGGATTCGCCGTTGTGGTAGACGTAGGCGGTATCGAAATAATTAACCCCGTGGTTGTAGGCATATTCAATCATTTCCCGGGCAGCCGGCCGGTCAATGGGGCCGCCGAAGCCGGGCGCCGTCTGGGGAAGGCGCATCGCGCCGAGGCCAAGTCTTGACAGTTTTATGTCCTTGAAGGGTTTGTATTCCATTCTTCTCCTCTCCGTAAAAGGAACTGCTTCCTTTACTGTGCAAACCAAACGCTGCTTGTATTATTTTAACAGTATTGCCGACGTTTGTCACCTGAGATTTGTTCCGCTTTCCTTCAGTCTCCGGGATATTCCTCTTCTGTCTGCTGATAGGGCCTGCCGTCGTTTTTCATGCACCATCCCCGGCTCTTTGCCGGGTCAAAGGAATGCTGTATCACATTCATGAGCGGTTCAAAATACCAGTGCACAAGATACCAGACACCGTCCTTTTTCCGGAATTCAAACATATATTTATTGACCGCTGCCATATAGGGAACCGTACCGTCTTCGTTGTAGCGTCCGAAAGCGGCGGACATATTGGTATTGCAGCAGTCAATCCAGAGGGCTTTCATATACTGCCCGTCAGCGCTAACCCTGATAAAGGGCGTTCCCGCCGCATGGTAGGCAGGCTGTTTTACAAGTGATTCCCACTGCCGGTCAAATACGGAGATTTTCTTTTCAATGCTTTCCCGGGTTTCCAGCGACGGCGCGTCCAGACCGTGGCTTTTAAAATCAAATACGCAGGTAAGGTCGCTAAAGTTTACATAATGTTCCAGGAATTCCATGTCTTTTCCGCTTCTGGTTGCGTAAATCCAGGCATTGACCACGTTTTCCGCGATAAACGTATCGCCGGAGCCATCCTCTGTCTCCTGCTCTGCAGGAAATTCCTCCACCGTCCAGTTATCATCCGTGCGGCTCATCCGCTCAAAGCCGAAGGAAGGCGTAAACTTTAAAAGGCAGGGAAGCTCTGCGGCGGCTTCCGTCTGCAGGGTAAGGATTCTCCAATTTCCTCCGCTCCTTACGAAATCCGCCTTCAGAACCCGTATGCTTCTGTCAAGGAACAGGCCGTCCTTCTCTTTTTTCGGCACATAGCAGGGCATTACTGCCAGCGCCTTTGCGGTATCTTCCCCCGTAAGGACTATAACCGGCGCAGCCAGGGAACAGAGAAGTGCGTAGCTTCCTTCCTCTTTCTCCCTATGTACCAGCGCTTCCATCTCCTTCTTAATCGAAGAAAAGCCATGAACAGGTTTTTCTTCCAGACAGTCCAGATACATAACCGCATCCGGCCTGTCCGCAAATATCTTCTCCGGACTGTGGAAATGGTCATGCACAAACCGCCCGAGAAGATTCTGCAGGGCCGTATACACGCCTGGGGAAGGCGTTTTGCCTTCAGGCAGGCAGTCCGGCCGCTTCTGCATGTCTTTTAACGGCATTTCCTGTCCCTGCGCATAGTTTACCGGAACCCAGCTCTGCATGATGTGCCAGTTCAGAGAGCGGATTTTCAGTTCTCCCTCCTCCTTCGCAAACCATATGTCCATACGGGTGATTATCACCTCGCAGGACAGTGCCTCCTCTTTTCGGAAAATCCGGTAGGTGCAGGTATCCCAGGTTCCTTTTGCCTCCTTGCCGTCAGCGTCTGCCGCAAAGGAGGGCGTATGCAGGACATGGACATCCCCTGTTTCTTTCCCCGGTATTCTACCGGCAAAAAGATTCCGGATGGCCGCCCGGCCTTTTGCATGCAGGGCAAAATCCGGAAGCGCCAGTTCTCCGTCAGGGAGGAAAAGTTCTTCTATTCCCTCGGTACAGCCTGTGTTATACATGGTGATAAACCGTCCGGCAAGATTCTCCATGGCCGGAACCAGAACGGCGTTTTCGCCAGAGATATTCCGTTTGCGTACGTCTCTGTCTATACGATGCTGTGGATTCATTTTTTTCCTTTCTACGGCTGCCGTTACATGGCGCCGGTTATGTGTTCTTTTATAATACCCAGGCACTCCCGGAAGACGTTGTTGGGCAGATACAGGGGATTGCTGTAGGCCGCGATGCCGCAGCAATCGGTAAGGCCAAGTTTTTTCGCAATGCCCAAAGCCCTGTATACATGAAAATTGTTGGTGACGATTCCCACGGATTTCCCGGTGAAATCCACCAGGTCCATGGCCTTGGTCAGGTTCTGCAGGGTACTCAGGGATTTATCTTCTTTAATGATTCGCGCGGAAGAAATGCCTGCATTTTCCAGATATTCCGCCATTCCTTCAGCCTCTGCAAAGGGTTCATTGTACCCCTGGCCGCCGGTGACGATGCACAGGGTCCCGGTATTTTCCTGCAGATACGCCACTGCCGCGTCCAGTCTGGCTTTTAAGACCGCGGAAGGACCGTAGGTATGCACCTGGGCACCGAGCACGATGATGTAATCCAGGTTCTTTTCGCCTTTTTCGGAAAATCTGAAAAAAACAAGGCCTGCCAGCACGGCCACAGCCACGCACACTGCCAATACCGCGCAAACGATGATTCTTCTTACGCCGATATGCATCCTGCCCCAGAGCCCGGTTCCCACCGCGGCCCCTGCCAGCAGGAGAACCACGCCTATGCCTGTCCATACCAGGAAAAATTTTGTGCCGGAGCCCGCCGCCTTTACGGTAAAACCGTAGGCTATGCAGATAATGCCCAGCACCAGCCAGAGAATCGCCAGCATCTTCGCTTTCAACATCCGTTTCCTTTCTCAAATACTTATCTGTAAACGTCAGTATACCATATTCTCCCGCAGATGACAAAACCCGGGCGGAAGAACCGCCCGGGGAATTATTTCAGTATGATTTCATTTCATTTTTACGCGTCTGCCGCGATGAGCAGCTGTCTGGTGTAGGGGTGTTGGGGGTTGTTATAGACGTCTTCCACAAGGCCCTGCTCCACAATTTCCCCTTTCTTCATCACCAGCACCTTGTTGCAGAGCTGGTAAACCACGTTCAGGTCATGGCTGATGAACAGGTAACTTAAACCGAAATCTTTCTTCAGTTCCCTTAAGAGCTTAAGGATCTGCGCCTGGATGGTCACGTCCAGCGCACTGACCGGCTCGTCCAGAATGACAAATTCCGGCCGCGTGATGAGCGCCGTTCCGATGCTGACCCTCTGCTTCTGGCCCCCGGAAAGCTCCCAGGGCCGCCTGTCGTAATGGTCCGCGGTAAGCTCCACCCGCTCCAGCATCTCCAGCACGGTTTTGCGCCGCTGTTCCGGCGTCATGCCGCCCCGGATGCGCAAAGGCTCCTCCATAATCCAGCCGATGGTTTTGGCCGGATTGAGCGATGAAAACGGATCCTGGAAAACCATCTGTGGATGCTTTGTGTGGTTGATGATCTTCCCTTCTGTATCCTTCACAATGCCCAGGATGGACTTGGCCAGCGTGGATTTGCCGCAGCCGGATTCTCCCACCAGACCGACGATATCCCCCTCATTTACCGTAAAACTCACGTCTTTGAGCACCTGCACCCTGCGGGCTTTGTTGGCGGTAAGGGAAAGGCCTACCTTGTAGAAGGTATTCAGATGTTCAATTTCCAGTACAGGTTGTTCTGCCATATGCCCTCCGTCATTTGCTCAGGACAGCCGTTTTTCCCGGGTGGGAATCGCGGCAATCAGATTTTTCGTGTATTCCTGCTGCGGGTTGCGGAAGATTTCATTCACGTCGCCTTCCTCCACCAGCTTACCCCGCTGCATAACCGCCACCCGCTCGCAGAGCTGGCGGACCACATGCAGGTTGTGGCTGATGAAGAGAATCGCCATGTTGTTCTCCTGGTTCAGCTTCTTTAACAGCTTGATGATCTGGGCCTGAATGGTGACGTCCAGGGCCGTGGTAGGTTCATCCGCCAGCAGAAGCATCGGCCGGTTGATGATGGCCGCCGCGATCATGGCCCGCTGCAGCATGCCGCCGGACAGCTCGTGGGGGTATTTGTTGTATACCTCCTCCGGATTGGGCAGCTCCGCGTCCGCCAGGGCCTGCAATGCCCGGGCCTTCCGCTCCTCCTTGCTCAGCTTTGTGTGAACTCTTAAGGCTTCCTCCACCTGGAGGCCGATTTTCATCACCGGGTTCATGCTGGACATGGGTTCCTGGAAAACCACGGAGATTTCATCCCCCTGCAGGGACAGCAGGAACTCCTCGGAGCAGTTCACCAGCTCCTTTCCCTGGAACAGGATGCTGCCCGACAGGTCAGCCTGCTTGACGTCCAGAAGGCCGCACAGGGACATGGCGGTAACGGTCTTGCCGCTGCCGGATTCGCCCACCAGGCCCAGGATATCCCCCTCATCGATGGAGAAGCTGATGCCGTCCACCGCATTCCGCTCCGGGGCGGCATTGTGAAAATGAATAAGCAGATCGGTAATTTTCAGAAGCTCGGACATCTTCACTCCTCCCTTCTGGCTGCCTGCTGCAGTCCTTCGGACAGCAGGGAGAAGCCGAGAATCAGCAGGGCGATGGCAATACCGGTGCTGATGGCGTACCAGGGGGTGTTCCGCAGGTAGGTCTGGGCGTCTCTGAGCATGGAGCCTAAGGAAGCCGCGGGCGGCTTTACGCCGATGCCTAAAAAGCTCATGCTGGCCTCGGAGAGCACCGCGTTGTTAAAGCCGATGGTGATGGCTGGCAGAAGCACCGCCATCGTATTCGGCAGAATGTGCACGAAGATAATGCGGAAGCTGGAGGCACCCATCAGCCTCGCGCTTTCGATATAGTTCAGGTTTCTGCACCGGGCGTACTCGCTTCGGACGATTCGCGCAAAGCTTGGTATGAAGAGTATGCCCAGGACGATAATGACGTTCATGGTTCCCCCGCCGGTGATACTGATGATAACCAGGGCCAGGAGGATGGCCGGGAAAGCGGTGATGGTATCGCACACCCGGGTGAGGATTGCATCGGCGATGCCGCCGAAATAGCCGCACAGGGAGCCGATAATGATGCCGCACACACAGCCGATGGCCACGACGCAGACAGAGATCAGGAAGGTGGTTCCCGCACCCTTCATGATACGGCTCAGGATATCCCTGCCCAGGTTGTCGGTGCCCAGAAGGTGCACGGAGCTCGGACCTGCCATCTTGGCCGCAGTGTCCATCTCCGTGGGATTAAAGGGTGTCCAGAAAAAGCTCACGATAATCATCGCCAGCATGGCGGCGGTGATCACAAAGCCGATATACAGAAAAGCATTTCCCTTGAAGAATTTCTTCTTTGCTTTTGTTTTCGAATCCATAGCTTCTCCCCTTTCCGTTACCGGTTCCGCATCCTGGGGTCAACCACCTGGTTGATGATGTCCGCTGCGAAATTGACGATAACAATCCATGCGGCAATCAGAACAACGATTGCCTGTACTACGGGGAAGTCCCGGGTGCCGATGCTGGAAATCAGCAGTCTGCCGATGCCGGGAATGGTAAATACCTGCTCGATGATGATGGTTCCGGTCATGATTTCCGCCAGGGAAATGGCCAGGAAGGTGATGACGGGAATCATCGCATTGCGGATAACGTGCTTGAACAGGTACTGGCGGCGGTTGTTGCCCCGGCTCCTGGCGGTCCGTACATAGTCCTGCCCCAGCTGGTTTAAGATGGAGCTTCTGAGCATTTTGACCGTCATGGCGATACGGGGTATGGCGATGGATACCGCCGGGAAGACCAGATAGGCGATGCAGGCCCGCCAGTCCGTCTCCAGAGGCACAAACTGTCCGGGCACAAAGAGCCGGAACAGGATGCCGAACAGGAAGCAGACAATCATACCGATGAAAAAGGCCGGTACGCTCATCACGATCTGGTCGATGATGATGACTATCTTGTCAATGATTTTGCTTTTAACGCTGCCGGCCAGGATCCCCAGGGGGATGGCCACCACGCCGGTAATAATAAAGGAAAGCGCGGTCAGCAGGATGGTAACGGGCAGCTTGTCTGCCAGCAGGGAATTGACGGATACCTTGTAGGTAAAGCTGGTTCCGTAATTTCCCCGGACAAAATTGCCGAGCCAATCCAGATACCGAAGCAGCATGGGCCTGTTCAGGCCCATCTGCTCACGCAGCGCGGCCACCATTTCAGGGGTGGCCTCGCTGCCTAAAATTCGTGTTGTGGGATCGCCGGGAATAATCTGAAATGCCAGAAAGGCCAGGAAAGAAACAACCAACAATGTAATAATGAGAGCAATAACTTTTTTAATAACGTATTTCATTTATCCCGCCTCCTTTCTTCAGATTTCGGCGCCGTATTCTTTACTGTGCCGGGCGCACCGTGGACATATCCAGGATGTACAGCGGATAGAATTCATATCCGGTAAAGGCCGGATTGATGGCTACGTACTCGGGAAGGTCCTCGATGTAGACATTGGCTGCCGTCTTGTTCAGGATCTCCAGACACTGCTTGTACAGGGAAGTCTGCAGTTCGTCATCGGAGGCGGCTTTCTGTGCCTTTTCAAAGGTCTCGTCGTACTCGGCGTTGCTGTAGTTAATCATGTTCTTGCCGGCACCGGTGGTCCACCGCTGCAGCATGCCGCTGGCGGTAAGAACGCTGGTATCGAAGCCTACCAGAGTGGTTTCGAAGTTTCTTCCCTGATAAACGTCGGACAGCCAGGAGTTCCATTCAATGGGATCCAGCTCGGCGGTAATGCCAACCTTGGCCAGGTCTTCCTTGATAACCGCAGCCATGTCGCCGTAGGGATGCTCGTACTCGGTGGCGTAGGTGATCTTGAAGGTAAAGCCGTTCTCATAGCCTGCTTCCTTCAGCAGCTCCTGGGCTTTCGCCGGGTCATAGCTGTAATTGTCCGCCAGGGAAGCGTCGAAGTACTTGGCGAAGGCCGGGAACATGGAAGAACCGATCTTCACGCCGCCGCCTGCTGCCATGTTCATCACCTTGTCAATGTCGATGGCATACCAGAGGGCCTGACGTACCTTTTCATTGTCAAAGGGAGCCTTTGCATTGTTCAGGTACAGGGCCACGGCCAGGTTCATGGTCGCATCCATGATGGTGTAGGTATCCGGGATAACTGCCACATGATCGCTGGTCAGATGGGTGGCCAGGTCGATGGAGCCCGCCTGAAGGGCATTCAGACGGTCGTTCTGGCTGGAGAAGATCTTGAAGGTAACCTTGTCAAGAGCGGCAGGGGTTCCGTAGTAATCTTCGTTCTTAACCACAACAAAGCTGTCCTGAACCTTGTAGGAATCGAACTTGAAGGGTCCGGTTCCGATGGGAGCAGTCGCGTGATCCGTATAGCCGGCGGGGGTGATGTACACGTTGGAAACGTAGGCGAGGAAGTCACTGTTCATCTCCGGCAGGGTGATGATGATATCTTTGCCGGAAACAGTAACCTCTGCAACAGAAATCGCCGTCTTCACGGACTCATTGACCGTGTTGGCGGCGCAGGTTTCGAAAGAATAGACCACATCGTCGGTGGTGACTTCGCTTCCGTTATGGAATTTCACACCATCGCGAAGGGTAAATGTGTAAGTCAGGCCGTCCTCCGATACACTGTGGGAGGAAGCAACGGCGTCAACATAGTCGCCGTCAGGATTCAGTTTTACCAAACCCTCATAGACGTTAAACATGACCTCTCGAGTTCCTGCCGCACCAACCTGGTAAGGGTCAAGACTGTCCAGATCCTGGGGAATACCGACAACGATTTCCGTTGCGGCTGCCCCGGAAGAAGCAGTAGTTTCATCGCTGGAAGCGGTATTTGCCGGGGTTGTGCCTTTGCATCCGCAAAGTGCACACGCCGCAAGTACTGCCGCCAGGAAAAGTGCAGTAATCTTTTTCATACATTTCTCCTTCCGTCTGCCCGAAGGCAGGCGTTACAATAGAATTACTTCTTCTCCCATTATTAAATTGTCTGCTGTATTGTAGGACATAGTTAAAAAAAAGTCAATCTGTGTATTTATCAAATAAACAACAATTGAATTGTCAATAATTGCCAAGAAATGCGGGCATTGCAGGTGAAATGTGTATTTTTGCCCCCGGCCTGACGAAACTCCCGTTGTACATCCTCTTCCGTATAAGGTATAATAAAAATATCCGATAAATGATGGCGGCGGTTATCCGACGCCATGTCCGAACATAAAACAGGAGAAAAACCATGAGCACACTGATCGAGCAGAAATGTCCGGCCTGCGGCGCGCCGATGCGCTTCGCCCCGGGCACGCAGAAGCTGACCTGCGAATTCTGCGGCACGGTTGTGGACATTGAAAAAGCCTTCGGCCCCTCTTCGGGAGAGGACTTCGATATCAATAACCAGGCTGCGCCGCGCCGGTCGGCTGCCGATTTCCGCGATGAACGGATAGAAGGCTCAGGCGGAGAAATGAACGTCTACGTCTGCAAATCCTGCGGCGCGGAAATTGTGGCGGAGGTGACCACTGCTGCCACCACCTGTCCCTACTGCGGCAACAATGTGGTCTTTGAAGGGCAGCTTTCGGGAAGCATGCGTCCCGACGGCATGATCCCCTTCAAGGTGGAGCCGCCGAAGCTGGCGCAGACGGTAAAGCATTTTTACCGGAACAAGCATTTTATTCCCCTGGACCTGTTCTCCGCCTCCAAGCTGGGCGAGGTGCAGGGCGTATACGTCCCCTTCTGGGTGTATTCCTGTGATTTCACCGGAAACGTCTCCTTAAACGGCCAGCAGTCCCGCACCCACAGGGAGGGGGATTACCGGGTAACAGAGACCCGGCACTTTGTGCTGCACCGGGACGTCAGCATGCATTTTGACAAGGTTCCGGCGGATGCCAGCACCCACTGGGATGACAGCCTGATGGATTCCATCGAGCCCTTCCGGTTTGAAGAGCTGGTTCCCTTTGACATCCGGTATCTGTCCGGCTATGTGGCGGACCGCTTCGACGAGGAGGCGGACACCCAGAAGAACCGGGTGCTCTCCCGGATCCGCACCACCGCCGAAGGACTGGTACTCGGTAAAACGGCTGGCGGCTACTCCGGTGTCACCGTACGGGAAGACAACCTGCAGGCAGCCAACATGAAACCGCGGTATGTCCTGCTGCCGGTGTACCAGTTTGATACGGAATACAAGGGCAAAACCTACCATTACGCGGTCAACGGACAGACGGGCAAGGTCGTGGGCGAGGTTCCCACGGACAAGGGCCGGAAAGCGAGGTTCTTCCTCCTCTCCTTCCTGATTCCCGCAGCAGCGCTTTTCGTGCTGTCCATGCTGTTTCTGTAAGGAGGTGCGTGAAATGAAGAAAAAACTGATTGCCTTCCTGACAGCTCTCCTGCTTTTCAGCTTCTGCGTCGCGCCTGCCCTGGCAGCTTCCATCGGCGGCCAGGATACGGAAAACCAGACGGAGGAGCTGTACAACACCACGCTCTACCGGCTGAATGACTTTACCGGCACCCTCACGCAGCAGGAAATCGATGAACTGGACGACCCCATCTACAATGCGGTTCCCCGCATGGAATTTGATTTTCCGATCTTCCTCACGGATGATTCCTACAGGGAACAGACGGACCTTGCGGGCTATGCGGATTATCTGTACGAGAATAATTCGTACGGCTACGGCAACACAAGGGATGGTATTTTCCTTGTGGCGGACCTGACCAATGAGGAATTCATCCTCCGGCTCTACGGCCGGGCCTTTGAAATCTTCGATACGGAGGATCTGGATGCCGCTTCCGAAGATTTCCGGCGGTATGCTGCCGAAGGAGATTACTACGAAGCGGTGGATACCTACTATGATTATGTTTCCACAAAGCTGATCCACGCCACAACCTCTGAAGGTAAGGTTTACGATCCGTCGGTAACCGCCTATCCGGAAACCATCATCACCGATGTCATCCCCATCGACGGCGAATACGAATCTCCCTACCGTGAGGTTTCCGCTTCTCCCGGCACCACACCTTCCGGAAATGAACCCTCCGGCAGCAATATCGGCGGCGGCGAATCCTCCGGCAGTGCCATTGGCGGCGGTGAAAGCAGCAAACCCGTGGGTGACAACGGACAGATTCTTCCCGACTGGTTCCCGGAAAACCCGGCGGAGTTCGAATTCTTCCATGATGAAAATGCCCCGCGGGTGGTGGACAATGCGGATATTTTCACCGATGCCGAGGAAGCCATGCTGCTTTCCCGCATTCAGGAGTCTGTATCCGAGACCAACAGTGATATCGTCATCTACACCGACAATACCAGCTACGGCTATTCCCACGCTGTCTGGGCCGCGGATTTCTACGATTTCAACGGCTACGGCTACGGTCCGGAAAGAGACGGCGCCTGCATCTTCATCTGCATGGAGCCGGGCAACCGGGGCTGGTGGACCTGCTGTACGGGTTCGAAGGTTCGGAATCTGTACACGGAAAGCATGGCCAACAAAATCGACGACCGGCTGGAGCCTTATATGGTGGACGGCGACTATGCAGAAGGGATTGCAGACTGGATAGGAAACATGAATGACCTGGTGACCAAGGGGCGGCTTTCCAAAACAAAATCGCAGATGGTATTCTACGCCGTGCTTTCCGCCATCGGCGGGCTGATTATCGGCGCCATCGCCACCGCCATCCGCGGCGCTTCCATGCGGACGGTCTCCAAAGCATACGAAGCCGGCCGGTATATCGAGCGGAATTCCTTCCGGGTCCTGAACAGCCGTGACGTCTACACCCACACGACACGGACGCGGGTATACGATCCGCCCTCAAGCAGCAGCGGAGGCAGCTCCGGCGGTTCCGGACGCTCCTCCTACTCCGGCGGCTATTCCGGCCACTCCGGATCCAGCCACTCCGGAAGCGGAAGAAGCTTCTAAAAATAGTAAAGAAAGAAAGAAAAAGAGAAAACCATTTGATTGCGGCGGAATAAACCGGTTGAACGGGCCGTGTTTCCCTTCGCTGTAAGAAATATATCGAAACTTCAAAGCCCGCTTTCGGGTACCGCTCAAA
>CADBNF010000105.1 GCA_902796005.1 uncultured Lachnospiraceae bacterium
CCAATGTTCCTCATCCAGCTGGTTGCGCACCGTGGTTGTGAGAAGGTTGAAAGAGCGGATGTTATCATTTATAAACTGCTGGCGGAGCCTCCCACAGGTAATGAAGCGGAAGCGGATATTCTCGCTCTGACAGGTAATATCTGTCAGCCTGCCGACGAAGGCGGGATAATGGTCAGGTGCTTTCTTGAAACTCTGGTTCCGCACAGCGAAGATGCATGGCATGTTCAGAAGCTCCTGGATAAGGGGCTGGGTGAGTGGCCTGTAATAATCACGGTAATCGGGGAGAGTATTCTTCGACAAGGCAACACGACGTCCGATACAAAAAGACCCACAGTCATATCTTTCATTTTCCAGAACGAAAACATTAAACCTCTCCTGATTCAGGAGCGCCCATTCTGCTGCGTGTGAAACAATCTGCTGACTTCCAATTATTTGCTGTAGGAGCGTGATTGCCTCCGGCCCCATCTCAAGCCGTACATCTCCCATTACCTGGCCGATTGCAGTGGCACTCTGGGAAGCGGTGACATTCATCTGTGGGGTGGCGGGGAGACCGGCTCCGGCCTTGATTAATTCGTCTGCCATTCGTGCCTCACCTTCCGGGGAACAGCCCCGCCTCCTGCATCACTTCCAACAGATCGATCTTTTTGATCGTCCAATGTGTCCGTGTCAGTTCAAAAAGGTACATTGCAAGATCGGTAAGATGCTCGCTGAGGAAGGAAAACGGGATGGGAAAAAATTTCTGATAATAAACCTTGATCCCATTGTCCTGCACTTTCACATCCCGGATAAAAGCAAATACCGCCTGCTGCCCGTCGGTCCCATCTCTCTCACAGGAGATGATCGTGGGCAGTTTTTTTATTTCCGTAATTTTCTCCGGCGTCCACTCGGCGAAACGCTCCTTCACATCGTCGCTGATGTACTCGGTCAGCGCCCGTTTCGGGTCTACCAGGATGTGGTCAGAGGGAAAGGGGTCATAGCCGATGATCAGGTTAAAGTAATCCGGATTGGATGCGGTTCTGCTACCGTCCGGAAGAAAGAGATTGACTGTCGGTGCAAAGGAGTCCGCATACCCGACTGCGATGCCGTCACCCTCTGCATGAGCGGAAATTACCGGTATGCCAGTTTCTTTCTTTATGATCTCGTTACTCATCCTTGCCACCACGCTTTCCGATAACCAGCCCGCCAAACACCTGCCCTATAGCAATACCGTTGTCCTTGGCTTCGACATGGAACTGGGCAAGAACCTGCTTATGTGTCTGCGGATCAGTATATGAGGCTTCGTAAATATCAACTCTCGGTTCATCATGTACTTCTTCGGCTTCGGCAATTTCTTCAGCCGTATTCGGCATCGCTTCCTCCGGGAGCCTGTCGTCTACGGCTATTTTTTTTGCCCTTTCGGTTCCTATTTCCGTTGTGGTTTCCCTGGGCTTGTTGTCGGCAATTTCATCTGTCCATTCCATGTATGTATCAGCGCCTTCGCTGGCATCCGGATGGTTCAGCAGAATGATGTTCCAGACCGAGACCAAGAATGGCTGGAGGATAAATTGATGCTCGTGCGCCAGATCGGTTTTGTCGACCCATTTTTCGCCAATATCGAACGTTCCTTCAAAGGTCGAATCGGCAAGGATCGCGTCTACAAGGCCGCCAACCAGCATCCTCCGGTCAACATCCGATGTCCGCAGATACTTTCGATAGAAGCGATCCATCTCGGCAAGCACTGCAGGGTATTCATCGTGGATACGCATGGACAGTCCTTTTTGGTAAGCCGGAGTGTTGAATGCGAAGTACATGGGGCTGGAAGGAAGTTCGCCTTTTAGATAGCGGGAAAAGTAGGAGGAGAGGGATTTCATTTTGGGCGGGTTATATGCGGGCTGTGTCATACGCAGCAGATCAGCAAATAGATTCGGACGGGTAATACCGTTGTTATGTTCGCCCCATTCGGGCTTTTCGCTCAATTCCTGCACTCCGGTACGGAGCAGGAGGGCGATGAAGGTGTTACCCCTTAGTCTAGGCTCGTTCATGGAGCGCACACTCCTTTCGTAATCTCAATAAACTCAATAACCTCAGTAAGTACCGTGACATAAACTCAATCAAAATTTCAATGGTCCTCGGAGGGAAACCTCTGGGGCCATTTTTATAGATGGCCTCCGTAACGGGCTAGGGAAACACCTGGGAAACCAAGGGGAAACCCTAACCAA
>CADBNF010000106.1 GCA_902796005.1 uncultured Lachnospiraceae bacterium
CAAGACCGACAAGGAGAAATTTGCCGGCGCGGAAGCCACCTACACCATCGAATCCCTGATGCATGACGGCAAGGCCCTGCAGTCCGGCACCAGCCACAACTTCGGTGACGGCTTCGCCCGTGCCTTCGGCATCCAGTACACAGACAAGGACAATACCTTACAATACGTACACCAGACCTCCTGGGGCTTCACCACCCGTATGATCGGCGCCATCATCATGGTGCACGGCGACAATTCCGGTCTGGTCCTGCCGCCCAGGATTGCACCCACCCAGGTCATGATTACCCCCATCCGCCAGGATAAGGAGGGCGTGACCGAGGCAGCGAAGGATCTGGAAGCCGCCTTAAAGGCAGCCGGCCTTCGCGTAAAATGCGATCTCACCGACAAGAGCCCGGGCTGGAAATTCTCCGAGCAGGAAATGCGCGGTATTCCGCTGCGTATCGAGCTTGGTCCCAAAGACGTGGAAAATGGTTCCGCGGTACTGGTTCGCAGGGACACCTCCGAGAAATACACGGTAGACTTCGCGGAAATTCCCGCGCGTGCCGCTGCGCTGATGGAGGAAATCCAGCAGCATATGTATGATCGTGCCAGAGCCCACAGGGACAGCCACATCTACGATGCCCACGACTGGGATGAATTCGCAGACATCGCCGCCAACAAGCCCGGCTTCATCCGGGCCATGTGGTGCGGAAGCCGCGAATGTGAGGAAAAGATCAAGGCCGAGACCACCTGCACCAGCCGCTGCATTCCGCTGGAGCAGGAAACCATCGCAGAGAAATGTGTCTGCTGCGGAAAGCCTGCCACGAAGATGGTTTACTGGGGGAAGGCGTATTAAGCAGGAACCCTCACCCGGCCCTGGCGGGCCACCCTCCCCCAGGGGAGGGCTACCCTCACCCGGAAGTAATAAGCATAAAAACAGGGACGGTTCCCCGGGAACCGTCCCTTTATTTTCGTTATATTCAGTCTGCTTTTCGCCAGAAGAGGTTTTCCTCCTCTTCCTTCTTCCTGCCGGCGTCCTTGCCCAGGATGATGTGGACCTTCTCGATCCGGTTGTTCCTCACCACCTCGGCGATAATCCGGGTACCGTCTTCTAGTTCCACCATTTCTCCCCGCTTGGGCAGGCGGTCCAGGTATTCGATGAGGAAGCCGCCGATGGAATCGTATTCCTCGGATTCCAGTTCAAGGCCGGTTTCGTCGTTCACGTCCTCCAGATTGGTGGCGCCGTCCACCAGGAATTCCTTCCCGTTCTTCAGCGGGATAACCGCGTCGGTTTCGTCCTTGTCGTATTCGTCCCGGATTTCGCCCACGATTTCCTCCAGTATATCCTCCATGGTAACCATGCCGGCGGTCACGCCGTATTCGTCCAGAACGATGACAATATTCAGCGAGGCCTCCCGCATCTCCATCAGCAGGGTGCCTACCTCCTTGTGTTCAAAGGTGAAATGCGGTTCGCGCAAAATCTCCCTTACCGTGAAATTCTCATTCCGCTCGTACAGCAGCAGATCCTTCATGTTGATGGTGCCGATGACGTTGTTGGTGGTGTCGGCATAAACCGGGTATCGGGTATAATGGTACTCCCGGTAAATATCCATCAGCTGCTCGTAATCCGCATCCGCCGCCACGAAAACCATGTCCGCCCGGGGAACCATGATGTCCCTGGCAAGGTTGTCGTCCAGGTCGAAGATGTTGGAAATCATCTCGAACTCGTCGTCCTCGATGGCGCCCTCTTCGAAGCCCACGTCCACCAGGGTTTTCAGCTCATCCTCCGTCATGGAGGCAGGCTTGGCGTCCGGGTCCACCCGCAGGATGCGGCAGATACCGCGGCGGATGGCTTCCACCACGAAAATCACCGGGGTGAGCACCGTCATGATGGCGTAGACAGCCGGCGCGTAGGAAAGACACATCCGTAAGGATTTGGCCTGGGCGATGGATTTCGGGGTGATTTCACCGAAAAGCAGCACCACCAGGGTCAGGATACCGGCTGCAAGGCCGACATAGGCGTTGCCGAACACCTTGATGGTAAGGGTTGTGGCCAGAGATGAGGCGGCAATGTTCACGATGTTGTTGCCGATGAGGATTGCCGAGAGCATCTTGGCGGAATGATCAATGATCCACAGTGTACGTTTTGCCTTTTTGTTCCCCTCGTCGGCCAGCATCTGCACCTGGATCCGGTTCACGGTGGTGAAGGCGGTCTCCGCCGAGGAAAAGAAAGCCGAAAGGCAAATCAGAACGATTAACAGTATCAACCGTATGAGTGGGTCCGCGTCCAAAACTACATTTCTCCTTTGCGAAAATTAATATACCTAATTATTATACAGTATTTATTCAATAAAATAAAGACTGTTTCCTTAATATTTTCGGTGTCGGCCGGCCCTTTTCAGGCCGGCCGGCATTTTATACCCTGTTATAATTAATCAGACAGCCCTTGAGGATGATTTCCCGCTCGTCGTCGGTGAGGTCGCCGAGGGTGGTGTTGAAGGCCTCGATGCTGTCGGGCCGGATGGTGTAGGCGGTAATCTTCTCCCACTTCTCCTCCACCGCTTTTTTGATGTCCGGCAGGAAGAGGTAATCGCCCAGGGCGAAGGGAAGGTCACCCTCCTTAACAAGCAGCGGCAGCATGCCCCAGTTGATGAGGTTGGAGCGGTACCGCTTGGTGGCGTATTCGAAGGCCACGTTTGCCCAGCCGCCCAGGACCTTCTGGCAGGAAGCGGCCTGTTCCCTTGCGGAACCGTCGCCCGGCTTACAGGCAAAGATGGTGGAGCCCACGCCGTATTTCTCTTCGTCGAAATCCGGGAAGGCCTTTTTGATGTTCTCCAGCACATCCTTCAGCTCAGGCAGCGCGCATTTCGGGCATTCGCCCGCTTCGATGGCCTTCTGGGCCTTCTGCACCTCCTTGGCCCGGCCCACGTAAGCCGGATCTTTGCGGGAAAGGGCAAATTCCGCAAGGCCCAAGGGGTTGGACCGGTAGGAAGAGGTTTCGCCGGAGGGAATCAGCTCGTCCGTGGTGGTCACGGGGTCGTGAATCTCGGAAACCACCTTCAGAATCAGGTTTTCCGGCAGGGCGGACATGGCGGGCCAGTCCTTGATGTTCGGCCCTAAGCGAATCTCCGTATCCGGATCCGCAACGCCCTTGCTGTCAAATACCCGGTTTTTGTAGATTTCCGCGTCGAAGAAATAGGGCTTCTCTGTGAATTCCCCGTCAAATTCCGTGGCGGGGGTCAGCCTTCCGCCGTTGGCGGCGGTGGCGGCGATGGATCTGGCATCCATCAGGGCCACGGAGGCCACCTGGCCGTTCTGCACCTTGGAGCCCTCCCGGTTCGGGAAATTCCGGGTCGAATGCCGGATGGAGAAGGCATTGTGGGCCGGGGTGTCGCCCGCGCCGAAGCAGGGACCGCAGAAGGCGGTCTTGACGATGGCGCCGGCCTTCATGAATTCCGCTGCCACCTGATTTTTCACAAGCTCGTAGAAAATCGGCACGCTGGCGGGATAAACGTCCAGGGAGAATTCTCCGCTGCCGATGTATTTTCCTCTTAAGATATCCGCCGCGGCGCACAGGTTTTCATAGCCGCCGCCCGCGCAGCCGGCGATGATGCCCTGGTCCACGTAGAAGCCGCCGTCGTGCACCTTGTTCTGCAGAGAATAGGTCACTTCCTCGCCCAGGGAAACCTTTGCCCGCGCCTCGGTATCGGCCAGGATATCGGAGAGGTTTGCATTGACCTCCTCGATGGTATAGGTGTTGCTGGGATGGAAGGGCATGGCGATCATGGGCTTTACCTTATCCAGGTCCACCACCACGGCGCTGCCGTAGTACGCGCCTTCCTCGGGAGAAACCGGAGCATAATCTTCCTTCCTGCCGTGGATATCGTAGTATTCCCGGACCTTGTCATCCGTCTTCCAGATGGAGGACAGGCAGGCGGTCTCGGTGGTCATTACGTCCACGCCGATGCGGAAGTCCACGCTTAAATTCTCCACGCCGGGGCCGGTGAATTCCATAACCCGGTTCTTCACGAAGCCGTTGCCGAACACCGCGCCAATGATGGCCAGGGCCACGTCCTGGGGACCTACGCCCTTTGCGGGTTTGCCGGTGAGGTAGATGCAGACCACCTCGGGCATGGCCACGTCATAGGTCTGGGAAAGCAGCTGTTTTACAAGCTCCGGGCCGCCCTCACCGATGGCCATGGTGCCTAAGGCGCCGTAGCGGGTGTGGGAATCGCTTCCCAGGATCATCCGGCCGCCGCCGGTCATCATTTCCCGGGCATACTGGTGGATAACCGCCATGTGGGGAGGTACGTAGATACCGCCGTATTTCTTTGCCGCGGACAGGCCGAACATGTGGTCGTCCTCGTTGATGGTGCCGCCCACCGCGCACAGGGAATTGTGGCAGTTGGTCAGGACGTAGGGGATCGGGAACCGGGTCAGGCCCGATGCCCTGGCGGTCTGGATAATGCCCACGTAGGTGATGTCGTGGCTGATGAGGCTGTCGAACTTCATCTTCAGGTTTTCCTCATCTCCCGAGGTATTGTGGGCGTGCATAATCTTCCAGGCCATGGTTTTCTTCCGGCCGGAAGCCGCATCCGGGGCAAGCCCCCTCGCCTTCAGCTTTTCCTGTCCTTCCTTGTCATTTACCGTCAGCTCATTTCCGTACAGGAAAACGCCTTCCTTTATCAGCTGTATCATGCTTACTCCTCCAGTATCTGGATCTCCAGATAGTCAAAATCGATTGTTTCCACAAAGCTGTCCCGGGTAAATCTGGTCTTTTTGCCCCGGGAGAATTCCCGGATATTGACCTCCAGCCACACCGGGACGGCCAGATTCCATTGATAGCAGATGTCCGCCAGGGAAGCCGTCACCCGGTGGGTGCGGGTATCCGCCGTGCTGGTCACCGTGAGGTCCTTTACCAGGTGCCCGGACTTCATGATTTTCCCCCAAAGCCTGAACATAGCCGCTCCTTAAAGCCTGGCCAGCAGTTCTTCCCTGCCCTCGTACCCGGGCTTGCCCAGAAGAATGAACATATTCTTCTTGTAGCTTTCCACACCGGGCTGGTTGAAGGGATTGACCCCCAGGATATAGCCGGAAATGCCGCAGGCATATTCGAAGAAATAAAAGAGCTGGCCGAAATAATAGGCATTCTGCTTCGGAATGCGCACCACCATGCCCGGGGCATCCCCGTCCATGTGGGCCAGAAGGGTGCCGTTCATGGCCTGTTTATTGATGAAATCCAGGCCCTTGCCCGCCAGGTAGTTCAGGCCGTCCAGGTCTTCCGAATCGGTCAGTACCTCCACGTCCGCCTCCGGCTCTTCAATGCTGAGCACGGTTTCGAAAAGGTTCCGCGTGCCGTCCTGGATGAACTGGCCCATGGAATGCAGGTCCGTGGTCAGATCCACCGCTGCAGGGAAAATACCCTTGCCGTCCTTGCCTTCGCTTTCACCGAAGAGCTGCTTCCACCATTCGCCCACATAGTGCAGGCCGGGCTCGTAGTTTTCGATAATCTCCACGGCTTTGCCTTTGGCATGGAGGATATTCCGGCAGGCAGCGTAAATCTGCGCGTCGTTTTCTTTGTAGGGGGCGGTTTTCAGGTATTCCCGCTCGTCGGCCGCGCCGGCCATCATTGCGTCGATGTCAATTCCTGCGGCGGCTATGGGAAGCAGGCCCACCGCCGTGAGCACGGAATATCTGCCGCCGATGTCGTCGGGCACCACGAAGGTTTCGTAGCCTTCCGCATCCGCCAGCTGCTTTAAAGCGCCTTTTGCCCGGTCCGTGGTGGCGTAAATCCGCCCGGCCGCGCCTTCCTTGCCGTATTTTTCCTCAAGGAGCTTTTTGAAGGCCCGGAAAGCCACCGCCGGCTCCGTGGTGGTGCCGGATTTGGAGATGACGTTTACGGAAAGGTCCATATCCTTTACCGCCTCGAGAAGCTCCGCCAGGTATCTGCCGGAGAGGGAATTGCCCGCGTAGAAGATGGCGGGGCCGCCTCTTTTCTCCTTCGGCAGCACGTTGTAGAAGCTGCCGGTCAGGCCCTCGATGGCCGCTCTGGCCCCCAGGTAGGAGCCGCCGATGCCGATGACGATGAGGGCGTCGGAATCATTGCGGATTTTCTCCGCAGCCTTCTTTATCCGGGCAAACTCTTCTTTGTCATAATTCACCGGCAGATCCAGCCAGCCCAGATAGTCGCTGCCCTCTCCGGTTCCCTTCGTCAGCTTGTCCACTGCCAGGTTCACCGCCGGCAGGGCTGCCTTTAACTCGTCTTTTGTTACAAACCTGGTCAGTTTTCCGATGTCCAGCTTTACTCTGTCCATAATTAAACTCCTGTTTTTGTCTGTATTTTACGGTTTTCTATTTTTTCGGGCTTCAGTCCAGATTCTGCACCATTTCCGTCACCAGATTCACGCAGTGAAGGATGGCCTGCTTTTCAAATTCGCTGTAATCCATCACCGCGGAATTGTCCGCCTTGTCGGAGATGGCCCGCAGGATGACGTAGGGAAGGTGGTTCAGGTAGGCCGCCTGGGCAATGCCCGCGCCTTCCATCTCACAGCATTCCCCGTGGAATTTCTCTCTTAAGCCGGCCTTCACCTCCGTGCTGGAGATAAACTGGTCGCCGCTTAATACCCTGCCGGAATGCACGCCGATCTCGGGATTGACCTTTTTGCAGGCGGCGATGGCAACGCGCTGCAGCTCCTCGTCCGCCGGGAAGGAAACAACGCCGCCCATCTGCGGCACCTCGCCCGGCGCATAGCCCCAGACCGTTGCCTCCACGTCGTGGTACATGGCCTCGGTGGAAACCACGATGTCACCGATGTTGATGTCCGCGTTCAGCGAGCCGGCAATGCCCGTATTGATAACGGCGTCCACATGAAAGGTATCCGCCAGAATCTGGGTGCAGATGGCGGAATTGACCTTGCATACGCCGGAGCGCACCACCACCACGGGGTGACCGCATAATTCGCCCTTCATAAAGGTCATGCGGGCCTTTTCGGTGATCTCCACACCGGTCATCCTGGCCTTTAAATCCGCCACTTCCTCTTCCATTGCGCCGATAATGCCCAGTAATTTCATAAACTGTTCTCCTTCAGGTTAGTTTCATTCCTCTCCGCCGCATGCCTGCCGCGGATTTTTGCATACTCCACGGTTGTACATGACGCCGGTTTCTGCTATAATAATCTGGCTTTTATTATATCTGTTAAACCGTTAATCTGCAACTATAAAGGAGTATCAAAACATGATCTACAAAACATCCGGAACCTGTTCCCGGGAAATTGAATTCGATATTGAAGACGGAAAGGTAAAGAACGTAAGCTTCCTGTCCGGCTGCCCCGGCAACCTGCAGGGCATTTCCAAACTTGTGGAAGGTATGGACGTGGATGAAGTCATCCGCCGCTGCGAAGGCATCCGCTGCGGCCACAAGCCCACCTCCTGCCCGGACCAGCTCGCGCGGGCATTAAAGCAGGCAAAGGAGATTGCCTGATTGTGAAGCACATTGTTCTGACCGGCGGGGGTACCGCCGGTCATGTTACGCCGAATATTGCCATGCTTCCGAAGCTGTATGAGCTGGGCTACAAGGTTTCCTATATCGGATCCAACGACGGCATCGAAAGCGAGCTTATCCCCGAGCTGGGTGTGGATTACTACGGAATTTCCACCGGAAAGCTTCGCCGGTATTTAAGCGCGAAGAATCTTTCCGACCCCTTCAAGGTGCTCAAAGGCATGAACGATGCCTGGGCTTTGCTGAAAAAGCTTAAGCCCGACGTGGTCTTCTCCAAGGGCGGCTTTGTGGCCGTGCCGGTGGTGATTGCCGCCGGGCATCTGCATATTCCCTGCGTCATCCACGAATCCGACATGACGCCGGGACTGGCCAACAAGCTGTGTGCGAAGCACGCATCCATGTTTGCCTGCAATTTCCCGGAAACCCTGCAGTACCTGCCCAAGGGCAAGGGCGTGGTGACCGGGACCCCCATCCGTAAAGAGCTTACCGAGGGCGACGCGGAAAAGGCCCGGGCCTTCTGCGGCTTTACTTCGGACAAGCCGGTTATCCTGGTGCAGGGAGGCAGCTCCGGTTCGGTGGTCATCAATTCCGCCATCCGGGAAATCCTTCCTCTCCTTCTGCAGGACTTCCAGGTGATCCACCTGTGCGGCAGCGGGAAGCTGGATACGGTGCTGGAGGGCACGAAGGGCTACGCCCAGTACGAATACATCAAGGACGAGCTGGCGGATATCTTCGCCCTGGCGGACCTGGTGGTTTCCCGGGCCGGCGCAAATGCCATCTGCGAGCTGAAGGCCCTGGCCAAGCCGAATATTCTCATTCCCCTTTCCGCAAAAGCCAGCCGCGGTGACCAGATCCTCAATGCCAGATCCTTCGAAAAGCAGGGCTTTTCCTGTGTGCTGGATGAGGATACCCTGACCGGTGACGGTCTGCTGGCCGCCATCCGGAAGGTCTACGCCGAAAGGGACCGCTACCGGGAAGCCATGTCCGGCGGCGCGGGTGAGGATTCCATCGAACTTATCACCGACTTAATAGAAAAATGCAGGCAGCGCCTGCTCTGATGTATAAAAGAAATCTCAGGAGGATAAACAAATGATCTTTTCAACCCCCTCAGCCTGTATCGAAGCCGACAAGGATCTGGTGGCAAAGGTAGTCCTGATGCCCGGTGATCCCTTAAGGGCAAAGGCCATCGCAGAGCAGTATCTGGAGAATCCGGTGCTCTTCAACACGGTCCGGAACATGTACGGCTATACCGGCACCTACAAGGGCAAAAAAATCTCCGTCATGGGCAGCGGCATGGGCATCCCCTCCGCAACCCTGTACGCCCATGAGCTGTATACCTTCTTCGACGTGGACGCCATCATCCGTGTGGGTTCCGCCGGCGCCCTGCAGGACGACATCAAGGTCCGTGACGTGGTTATCGCCATGAGCGCTTCCACCAATTCCGCCTATGCCACCCAGTATGGCTGGACCGGAAGCCTTGCTCCCACCGCTGACTTCGGCATGCTCTACGACGCTGTACAGATCTGCAAGGAACGAGGCGCCAATGTACGGGTAGGCAACGTCTTCACCACCGACGTCTTCTATAACTACAATTCCGAGGTTCCGGCCAAGGCCAGGGAGCTGGGTATGATGTGTGTGGAAATGGAAACCGCCGGCCTGTATCTGGAGGCCAACGCCTGCCATAAGAAATGCCTGAGCATCGTGTCCATTTCCGACCATATGTTCCGCACGGAGGAGCTGACCGCTCTGGAACGCCAGGAATCCTTCAATGAAATGATGGAAATCTCCCTGGAGACCGCCTGGAAGTTCCTGGATTAAAGTAAATCAGGAAAAATAAAAAAGAACTGTTGCTCAGCAACAGTTCTTTTTATTTTTCCGTACAGTAGCGGAATCGGGCATCTCCGAAGGCGATCTCCTCGCCCTCGGAGAGTCGGCGGGCGACGCCGCCGGCCAGCCTCTCCCCGCCCGCAAAGGTTCCGTTGGCGGACTGGAGGTCTGTCAGGTAATAAGCGTCCTCCTCCCATACAAGACGGGCGTGGATCCGGGAAACGCCCGGGGAGTCCAGGCAGATGCCCGCGCTGCCCCCTTCCCGGCCGATAAGGTATTCGTCCTCGGAAAGGGCATGGCTGTCCTCCTTAAAAAGCTCCTCGGGGATAAGCCAGGCCCGCACCTTAGTCTTCTTCCCCGGCCGGTCGGACAGAAGCACGGTCCGGAACGGGTCAGAGTCCTCCTCACCGTAAATGCTTACCGGATCCTTTCTGTCGGGCAAAGCCTGCCCGCCTTCTCCTTTTCCCTTCCTTTCCTTTCTTTTGCGGAACGAAAAAAGCGGCTTTCTCTCCCTCTTTCTTTTCTCTTTTTTCTTTTCCTTTTTCTTCGCCGGAACGTCCTCATCCTCCTCAAACAGCAGGGACAGCCGTTCTTCCGAAGGCATCATTTTCTCCCGGGGTTTATTTTGCTGCGGCCCGGGTTCCGGCTCTTCTGCCGGGCTTTCCTTTCTGCCCTCCTGCCGGGTAAGGCGGTGGGGCTCTTCACCCTTTTCTTCCTTCTCTGGCCGGTACAGGAGCTCCTTTAAAAAATCCGAGGTTATCCGTTTTTCCACACAGCCCTGGTAAAACTGGTAGCCGCAGACCACCGCCTCCCGGTCCTTATGGTCAAGCTTTCCCAGGAGGAAGGCTGCCGTATTCTTCAGGGAACCGTAGAAATCCTCCTGCAGGGCGGGACAGCAGGCCAGGTAAAGGGTTTTCCTCGATGCATCGAAAAACACCTGCTCCGGCTCCGCCGCCAGGGTATGAATGCCCAGCAGATACTCCTCCAGGCTGTCCAGAAGGTTTGCCAGTCCGGAAAACAGGGCTGAGAAAAGCGCTGCGTCCGCGCCGGTGGTTTCCGCCGCATCCGCCAGGGACACCAGTCCGGTTACCTCGTAATAAAAAAAGGTCTTGCCGTTCATCTCCTGAATGGTCAGGGGCAGAAGCCCTGGGATGTGGTTGTATTTCAGCATCCCGTATTCATAGCTCTTTGCCGAAGAAAGCGCTTCGCTGCTGAACACCATATACTGGTGCTGGAATTCTCTGCGAAATTCCGCTGTCATGATTTTCCTCCCGAAACATAGGTCAGTATCCATTTTGTCTGCATGGCCGCCACCGGCTTTATCCGGGCAGCCCGCAGCTCTCCCTCCGTGCGGAAAAGGGAACCGAAAAGCTCCGGAAGCACCTCCAGACGGAAGGATACGGTCAGGTACAGAGGGGAAAGCGAGGCCTCCGCCGTCATCGCGCCGTTATCCAGAACCCGCTCCTTTATCAGCCGGTCCGCTCTCTCCCGGGCCAGCTCTTCTGCCGTTTTATCCGGGTATGCCTGCCTTGAGAGGCCGTACATGGCCGATTCCCCGGCCATCGCCAGGGAGGTCACCCGCTGGTGGAGGAAAAAGGTATAGCCCATCAGCAGTACGATGACCGTTACCGTAAGGGGGATCAGGTAGGCAGCCTCCGCCACCACCTCCGCCCTTGCCCAGCTTTTTCTTCTTTCACACATAAAAAATACCCTCCAGAGACAATACCAGGATAACCGCTCCGGCCAGGAAAGGCACAAAGGGGAGGCTTATCCGGCGGGTTTTCCGTTTCCGCGCCAGTACAAGGCCGAAAAGGCCCGCCGCAAGTAATGCGCAAAGCAGCGCCGGACAAAGCTGAAAGAAATCCAGCACGCAGCCGCAGCAAAGCACGGCTATCCCGTCCCCTGCACCGATCCGCTCCTTTGCCGCCAAAGACAGAAGAAGCAGCGCCGCGCCGGGAAGCAGGCCGCACAGCAGCGCCGGAAGGCTCCGGCTTCCCCGTATGACCAGCTCCGCCGCCATCAAACCGCCGGCAAGGACCGTGGGCAGAACCGGGATTTCCCTGCGGCGGATGTCCGCTGCCGCATCCAGCCCAAGCACCAGGCACAGAATGACCTTTTCCGCGATCATGCCGCTTTCCTGCCGGCTGCCCGGGCCGCGCACCGGCTGCAGCAGGGCAGGTCATCCGCATCCTTTGCCGGAATCATGTAGAGGCTTCTGACCAGGCCGGAACAGCTCGGGGAGCTGTGGTAATGGTCGCCGTAATCCGTGATGTAGACCAGGCCCGCGGGATGACCACCGGAGATGCATTTCTCACAGGCATGGTAATGATCTCCGTAGGCATTGGTCTGGCCGGCCAGGGAAGAGGCGTAGGCAGCATGCACGGTCAGCTCCAGGTGGGTACAGCCCGGGTCCGTATGGTAGACACTGCGGTTGTCCGTGACGTAGACATAGTCCCCGGTCCGGTCTTTTGTGTAATCCGGCGCGGAACGGTCCCGGCCGTTCCAGATGCGCACCTTTGCCCGGCACAGGGCCCGCATTGCCCCCGGCGCACCGGGCGTATAAAAGGAAGAGGCCGTTACTGTCTTCGTAAGGGTGATATACCCGTCTGCGCCGGCATATTCGGCAGCCAGCGCCGCCGCCTCCGCCCGGTTGCGTAAGGTCAGGGTTTCCCGCATGGCGCTGCCGTACAGGCACATGATGGCAGCCAGGGAAAGCACGGCCAGGAAAAACAGGGGAAGCGCCAGCGCGGCCTCCACAGTGAGGGACGCCGCCCTTAAGCTATGCAGGACGGCCCTTTTCGCGGGATGGACGGCTCCCTCAGTCGGGGGGACGGGAGCATATCCGGGATTCCTGAACAGGAAGAGAGATTTGATATAGATTTGATTGTGGGTGTTTTTCATTTCCTTTGAAAAGGGCTCTCCTTCATAGATTAAGGGCAGCCGTCAGCTGTCATAGCCGAAATTTCTTTTTATGGTGAATTCCCTGCCGGAGACGGTGCCCGACAGCTCCGCTTCGAAGACAAAGACACAGTTGTCCAGCCGGAATTCCGGCTCCTTATCAAGCAGCCGTCTGTTGTACTCCAGCAAATCCGCAATTCTTTCCAGAAGCTGGTTCTCCGGCTTCAGGAGAAGAAGGATGCGCAGGTAGTCCCGGTAGGTCAGGCCTCTTCCGCTTCCCGGCGCATCTTCGTCCGCCGCCAGGGAAGAAAGATTGGTCAGGGACAGCTGCCAGGTATCCTTGTCCTTGAACAGCGGTATCTTTTTGCCTGCCAGAAGTGCCTTCATGTCCAGCAGGCTCTCCCCGTAGGCCCAGCAGAGCATCAAAAGCTCCGCCACCAGGGTTACCGCCCCGGGTATGGCCAGGAGGATACTGATAAGGAGGGCCATGTCGTAGGCCTCCGCCCTTCTGGCGGCATCCGTGTTGAGAAAGAGAAAATTGAAGCCTTCCCGGATAAGCATGAGCCGGTTCAGGACGGATTTGAGGCCCGCCGTATCGGTCATTTTACCCGCAACGGCATACTCCACCTGGTACTGCAGGCCCTCTTCGGTGCGCTCGCTTAAAAAGCAGGGAAAGAAATCCAGCAGGTACTCGATAAACAGGTATTTCTGGGCAAATTTCTCCTCATAGGGGAAACCGATGCCAAAGCCCTCGTTCTTCGTTCTGGCGCTCAGCAAATCCTTTTTTACAAGGGACGCCCCGGACAGCGCAGTGCCCGCCGGCAGGATAAAGCTGTAGATACCCAGCTTCCGTAAGGAGGAAATGTGGTCAATCGGGTTTTTGAAATCCGGCGGCACCGCCGGCTGTCCGCTCGCCGGGTTTGCCGGCAGGGTCTCACCCTTTTCCCTGGCCTCCTCCTTTTCCCGGGCGTATTCCTGCTGCAGGGCATCCAGGTCCGGGCTTCCGCCCTCCTCCTGGGCCGCCACGCTTCCGGCATCGCCGGTCAGGCAGTCATAGGCCGCGCAGAGGACATCCACGCCGGTTTTCTTTGCCATCAGGGTATAGATCTGGCTTTTTAACGGAGCGTACTGTCCGTCTGTTGCCGTCACCACGCCGGTCACTGCCCGGTGCTTTACCCTGATGTCATAGAGGTTCCTGCCCGAAAGGGAAAGGATTCCGCCTTCGGGCCTGGCCACCGTTTCCGTGATTTCTTCAACCTCCTCAAGCATCCTGCCGTAATCCGGCGTGCTTTCCCCAAAGCCGCTGTCGATGAACAGCAGGCCGTACCTGTGGTACAGGGTCCGGTCATACTCCGAGAAGAGGGAAAACAGTCCTTCGTCCATGCCCGCGGCAAGAACCGTCCTGCCGCAGGCGTACCTGGCGGAATGCAGGCAGACCAGAATCAGGGAAAGCAGAACGGTAAGCGTCAGCGCCAGATAAGGCGTTATGGCTGCTTTGCCTGTTGTTTTCATTTCTGCCTCCGCTTACCGGCGTTTACACGCCATTTCCCTGTTTGACGGCTTTGTCCATAATACCCTTGACCAGACCGCCGATCTGACCTTTGAAGATCACCACGAGTGAAATCAGGACCACCAGGATGAGGATCACCTCCACCGTGGTGACCGCCGATTCTTCCCTGAGGAAATTTACAAGTTCGTTCATGTTTCTTACCTCCCTGAACATTTATTTATCTTACGGGCCTTTGCCCGGGTTAACATAATTTATTATTACATCGTGAGAAAGGCCGGCAGGAGCATGATGGCCAGCACCACCAGCAGCAT
This sequence comes from uncultured Lachnospiraceae bacterium, assembly GCA_902796005.1. Classification (GTDB taxonomy): domain Bacteria; phylum Bacillota; class Clostridia; order Lachnospirales; family Lachnospiraceae; genus Alectryocaccobium. The sequence continues at coordinate 14,024 of CADBNF010000106.1, forward strand.
CATGCCCATGGGCAGCAGGAGCTGCAGGGATGCCCTGTCTCCCGCCTCCCTGGCCCTTCTTTTGCGTTCCTCAAAGGCGGAGGTGCACTCCCCCTCCAGGGCCGCGGCCAGATCCGTACTCCCTTTTTTAAGGTTCTGGGAAAGGAGTACGGCCAGGGTCCGGTAGGAAGGAAGGCCGGTCCGGGCGGCGAAACGTCCGTAGGCCTCCTCCTCGGAAATGCCTCTTTCCATATCCCGGCAGGCCTTCACCACCTCCTCAAGAGCCGGCGAGGTCCGGTTTTCTCCAGTTTTCTTTTTCTTCAGGTAATTGTTTGCGATACGTAAGAAGGCCTGGCGGGTATTTATCCCTGCATAGAGGAACAGAAGAAGGCTGCTGACCAGGTTCGGGTACGCGGCCGCAAGCGCGGCTTCCCGTTTCCTCGCCTGCTGGAGCTTGCGGCTGCTGCCGTTAAAAAGCAGCAGGATGGCGGCCACAAGGGCCAGAAAGGACAGTCCTGCAGGGTCCGCGCCGCCCTTCTCCCGCCAGGTAACCGGCTGTCCGCCTATCGTATCCGGCAGGGTGTATTCCGGGCCGGAATTGCCGGCATTGACCTGCTCCAGTGCCTCGGAAAGCTCTTCAGCCGAAGCAGGTCCGCCGTTTCGGGGAAAGACACGGATATTGATAAAATGCTCTTCGCTTTTCTCCTGCAGGGCCAGGGTGACGGACAGCCTTACCCGGCTGCCGGAGGGGGAAACGCCGTAGCGTATCGCCCCGGTATCGTCTATCACCCCGTAATCGCTGCTGTACCACTGCAGCGTCACCGGAAAGCCCTCGTATTCCGTACGCAGGACCAGGTCCCTGTCCACATGGGTAAGGGAGGCATTCTCTCCGAGAATCAGGTCCGGCAGGGCTTTCTTTATCTTTACAAACCATTCCTCTGCCGCTTCGTCCGTGTAGGGCTTCTCGGGAACGGTAACCGTCACCTCCATCTGCCGGTCATCCACCTCGGCTTCCAGGGTGACCGGGCGGCTTCCTTCGCCGGATGCATTCTTCTTAAGGCCGCTTAAAGACCCGCCGGGGCCTGCAAGTGCAGTCAAAAGGGCCAGGATAAAGCCGGCCAGGGCCACCAGGAACACCGCCGCAAAAAGCCGGCTGTCCGTTTTCTGTTTTCTCCAGAGAATGAGCACCACAGCCGCCGCCAGGGCGGAAAACAATACCTTCATACCTCTATCTCCACGATTTTCCGGCTCCACAGCACCGCTGCCCAGTAGGCGGCCAGGCAGGCCGTCATGATGAGCACGCCGGGCAGGTTGCCGTAAAGGCTGGCCATCATTCCGGAAAAGGAAAGCCGCAGGTAAATAATGATGACCATGGGCATGATGCTGACCAGCTTCCGCTCGTAAAGCTTTGACGCCAGCAGGCTTTCCGTCTCCTTGCGGGTATCGATGCGCTCGCAGATGGTTTTCCAGCTGTCGGAAAGCATCCGGATAATCCGTCCGCCGCTTTTCGCGGAAATGGCGGTCATCTGGGCAAACTGCCGGATGTCCTCCACCCCGCTTCTTCTTCCCCAGTCCTCCAGCAAATCCGCCGCAGGCATCCGGTAGCCCAGCTTTGCGGCGATATCCTTCGTCTCCCGGACGGTGAGATCCCGGGCCCCGTAGAGGGCTTCCAGGTCCTTCGCCGCGGAGGAAAAGGCATTTCCCAGGGAATACCCGGCCCTGAAGGCCGCATTCAGGGAAAAGATAAAGTCCCGGAAATGGTACAGAACCGTCTGTTGCTGCTTCTGAAGCAGCTCCCGCTTCTTCATGGACAGAAGAAGGAAGGCGGAAGCAAGCCCTGCAGGCAGCCCGAAGGGGGAACGGTAACACAGCCAGACGGTAAGGAAGGCCGCAAGGACCGCTTCCGCCCCGAGAAGGAGGCGTTCCGGCCCGGTAAGCACCAGCCGGCCGTAATCAATCTTCCCGGTTTCTTCTCTTTGGGTTTCCTTCCTTATCCATGCAGGCATTCCATTTCTCCCGATTCTCCAGCTCTCCTTTCCGGACAAGGTCCTCGCCTTCCCGGACAAAGAGGCTTGCTGTGTACACTTCACTTTCCCGTATGCCCCGCACCTCCGCGATTTCCCGAACCTTCCGCCTGCCGGCCGAATCCCGGTAAAGCTGCACGATCAGGTCCACGCCGGAGGCAATTTGGGTGCGGATAACGGGGATTGGCAGGTCAGCGGCCATGCGCACCATCATCTCCAGCCGGGAGGATACCTCCTTCGCGCTATTGGCGTGAAGGCTTCCGAGGCTTCCCGGATGGCCGGTGTTCAGGCACACCAGGAAATCCGCCGCTTCTCCGCCCCTGACCTCGCCCACGATAATCCGGTTCGGCCGCATCCGCAGGGAGGTGCGTATCAAATCCCGGATGGAGATATCCCGGCCCTCGTCATAATTGGCGCTTCTCGCCTCCAGCCGCACCAGGTTGGGCAGGTTCTGCAGCTGCAGCTCCGCATTGTCCTCGATGGTCACCACCCGCTCCTCTTCGGGAATGTAGAAGGAAAGGGCATTTAAAAAGGTGGTCTTCCCCGTCGAGGTGCCGCCGCTTACCAGGATGCTGTAGCCTGCCCGGACCGCATTTTCCAGGAAATCCGCTGCCTCCCTTGTCAGGCTTTCTCCCTCCAGCAGCTTCTCCATGGTGATGGCCTCCGGGGGAAAACGGCGGATGGTCAGTATCGGCGCATCCACCGCCACCGGGGGCAGCACGATATTGACCCGGTCCCCGTTGGGAAGCCTCGCATCGGCAATGGGGGAATGCTCGTTCACCACCCGGTTGCACCAGCCGGCAATCTGCTGGATGATGTCCGTAAGCCGGTCCTCGTTCAGGAAATGCTTGCCGAAGCGGGTAATCCTTCCCGCCCGCTCCACATAGATCCGGTCCGGCCCGTTGACCATGATTTCCGTCACCGCCGGGTCGTCGATCAGCTCCTGCAGCACGTCCAGCTTCCGTACGGAGTAATAGAGATCCTTTCGAAGCTCCTCCCTGTCCAGAAGGCTTAAGGGCCTTTTTGCGGCACAGGAAAGGATCAGGTCGTCGATGATTTCCAGGATTTCCTCATCCTCCGTCTCACCCCGGCTGTCCAGGCGGATCATCAGCTCCCGCCGCAGCTGCTCGGCAGGAAGCTTCCTGCTGCTCACGGCTGCTTCTCCTTTTTGCGCAGCAGGTCCTTGACCGTATCTCCCATCCGGCTCCAGACCAGGCTTTCGAAATACTCGCTGCCGGTCTTCGTGACGGCCAGGAAGGGAAGCTGCAGAGGCTCCAGCCGCTCCGCCAGGGAAGGATTCCCCCAGCGGCCGATGGCGGCCAGAAAGGCCCTGTATTTTGCTTCACAGACCGGGTCATCCCTTAAGGGGACGAAGATCCGCACCGCCGTATCCAGCACGTCATAGAGGTCGCACACCCCGTCGCCCAGATCCAGCACCACCGCCTCGTAGGCGGTCTCCTTCTTCAGGGCGTCGATAAACTTAAGCCACTCCTCTCCCCTGGCAGCGCAGACGTCGGCGTAATTGTCCGGCGGCGGCGCGATGTCCAGGTTCTGGAAGGAAAGGGTAAATGAGGACAGCCGGGAAACCAGGCCCGGCTTGTCCAGCCGCAGAAAATAGAGAAAATCACTTAAGGACTTTTCGAACCGGCAGCCGATAATCTCCTCCAGGGCACTGTGGTTCTCCAGATTCAGGTAGAGCACCGCCCTGTCCCTGGCCAGGATACGGCTTAAGGTCAGGGCAAAGGACGTCTTCCGGCAGCCGCCCGCCGGGGAATACACGGCGTAGATGCCGCAGTTTCTCCTGGCATACTCCCCCGGTCTTTCGCTCAGGCGTTCCGCGCTGTAGCAGTCCATCACTTCCTTCAGCAGGCTGCCTGCGGCCTGGTATTTGTGCACGCCGGGGTAGCCGGCCGTATTTTCCCCCTCCGCGCCGTCCTCGAGCAGAAGGATTTTCTCCGCCTTCACCTTGCGCAGCAGGTCGGTTTCCTTATCCGGACGGATAAGCAGCACGTTCACCGCGTGCTTTTCGGTATAGTCAAGCAGTGCTGCGGCATCGGAAAAGCCGTTCACCTGCATGGGCATATTCTTCCGGGTCCGGGCATACTCCACCAGCTTCAGGGTGTAGGCTTCCTCCGGATCATAGACGGTAAACAGGGGCTCTCTGGCCATCAGTACACACCTCCCGCCCATAAAAGGGCACCGATAAAGATAAATACCGCCATACAGACCTTATGTCCCTCCTCCTGATCTGCCAGGTAGGACCGGCGGTTTGCAAAGCCCTGGGCAAGGGTATCCGCCACATACCGGGAAAATGCCCGGAAACGCTCCTTTACGTTCCCTCCCCCGACCATTTTCGCAAAGGCAAAAACGCCGGCAAACAGGAAGGAAAACAGCAGCAGATAAAGGACGCTTTTCGCGCCGGTATAGATGCCGCAGACGGCAAACAGCTTGATGTCTCCTGCCCCCAGCATGCGGAACAGGAAAAGCCAGCCGATAAGCAGGAGAACCAGGAGCACGGCTCCCAGCACGTCCAGCAGGCCGGAAGGGCCGAATAACACGCCCTTTAACACAAGGCCTGCCCCGGCAAAGGCAAGAAGGTAAAGATTGGGTACTCTTCGGGTCCGCAGGTCAAAAAGGGCTGCGCCTCCCGCAAGGACCAGGATGAGAATTTTCAGAATCAGCATAAGAACGGAGGTTCCGGGTCAGACCGGAAAGAAAGGTACGAAAGGGTACGATGAAAGGGTTACATAAGGAAAGAAGCAAAGAAAACAGATATGTTTTAATTGAGTGTGTTTTATATCTTGATTTAATTATAGCAAAATCCCCGGAGTTGTAAAGATAAGTTTGGTAAAACCTTTTTTACTGGGAGGCAAAAAAAGCCTGGCTTCTTGACGGAAGCCGGGCCGGGAGCGTATACTAAAAGCCACAGGAAACAACAAAGAAAGAAGGACAAGCATATGGATAACTGCATTTTCTGCAAGATTGCCGGTGGCGAAATTCCCGCTGCCACCCTTTATGAAGATGACGAGTTCAGAGTGATTCTGGACGCAGGCCCCGCCTCAAGAGGGCACGCCCTGATTCTTCCGAAGGCCCATTACACCGACCTTTTCGAACTGCCGGAGGACCTGGCGGCCAAAGCCGTAAAGCTGGCCAAGAGACTGCTTCCCGCCATGAAAAAGGCCTTAAACTGCGACGGTTTCCATCTGGTACAGAATAACGGCACCGCTGCAGGACAGACGGTGCCGCATTATCATCTTCATATTATTCCCTGCTACGCCGACAAGGGGCCGGCTGCCGTATGGACGCCCGGTGAATGCACCGACGAGGACAGGGAGCTGATTCCGAAGCTGGTAAAGGAAAACCTGTAAAGGTTATTTCTCTTCCTTCGGCTTTTTCTCGATGCCCACCAGATCCTTACGGATAATGAAGGCATAGATAAAGCTGATGGCCAGCGGAATGATCATGATCAGGTAGGTATTCGAATAGGACTGCGCCCGGGGTGTACCGTGGGCGATAAAGCCGTCAATCATCGCGCCGGCGATAATCGGGCCGACCAGATTGGCAATATCCACGAAAATATAGTTTGTGGAGGTGCCCGAACCGCGTCGTTCAATGGGCACCTTCTTCATGGACACGGCCTGGATGGCGGGATAGGCGATGCCGTTGCCCAGGGCCGAAACCACGGAAACCAGCAGGAAACCGGCCAGGGTATGTACCCGGGCCATCAGGATAAAGGACACGATGTAGATCAGGATACCCGGCAGGATAACCTTGTCAAAGCCCTTTGTGTCGCTGATTTTGCCGGCGATGGGCCGGATAACCAGCAGGGATACCGCGCTTACGGTAAAGTACAGGCCGATATTCTGCACGTTCAGGATGTCGGCATAGATGGCGATGTAGGAATAAATCGCGCAGCCGGAAATCATCATGAGCATCATGAGGATGGAATAGGGAATCGCTTCCTTCGCCAGCATGCTCTTCAGGCTGATGCGGTAGGGGCGCTTCGGGGTCTGGGCTTCCTTCATGGGAATACAGGTCAGGACGCCGGCGAAAAGCACGATGGCGCCGATCAGGAAGGAGCGGTTATAGCCGATGGCGGCGCTCATGTTCAGTCCGATGTTCGGGCCGATGGCCTGGGCGATGGACTGGCCGATCATGTATATGCCGATACCGCTGCCCAGCTTGTCCTCCGGCAGGGCATCTGCCGCCATGGCCAGGCACAGGGGTGTGATGCAGCCCGTGCCGGCACCCTGGATAAGACGGGCGACCACCAGCACCGGGATGGAATGGGCAGTACTGTAGATAAGGAAGGCAGCCATCACGTCCAGAAGGCAGACGATGAGCAGCTTCTTCTTGCTGAAGGCATCAAAGGCCGGATTGGAAAACGGCCGGATGGCCAGTGCGGTAATGGTAAACATACTGGAGACGATACCCACGATGGTGGCCGTAGCGCCCAGTGAATCCGCGAATTTCGGAATCAGGGTGTTCATCATATTCTGTCCGAGACTGATACAGATGTTGGCGACGAATACACTGATAAAGATGGGATTCCATATTTTGTCGATTTTCTGTGTAGCTTCCATGATTTTTCCCCTTTACTCTATAAAACCGATTCTGCTTGTGCCTTATAGAATAATGCACAACAAAAAGGATTTGCAGGGGAATTTGCACAGATCTGTATTGTAAAAATGTGCAGTATGCCCTATATTGATTTGTAGCAGAATTTTAAAAAACCGGAAAGGAGGCAGCCATGTCAGAAAAGAAAGGCCTTGACGGCCGCACGCTCAAAATCATAGCTTCCCTGTGCATGCTTGCGGATCATGTCTGCCTGATCCTGTTTTCCAAAAGCCGGGCCGCCTTCTATGTCCGGGGAACCATCGGCCGCATTGCCTTCCCGGTCTACGTCTTTCTGCTGACAGAAGGCTTCTTCCATACAAAAAGCCGGACAAAATATATCCTCCGGCTCCTGCTTTTTTCCCTGATTTCCGACCCCTTCTTCGACCTTGCCTTTTTCGGCCGCTTTCCGGATTTCGGCCACCAGAACGTGTTCTTCACCCTGCTCATCGGCTTTCTGCTTCTGTACGTGCTGGAAAAAATCCGGGAAAGCTTCGCCCGCCGCAATCCTGAAGAGGCGGCGGCGATTTCCGGAAAATGCTTTCTTCTTCAGCTGCCCTTCATTGTAGTCTTCATGGCCGGCGCGTATTTCCTGAAAACCGATTACAGCTATCTCGGGGTCTGCGCCGTGGCGGTCATGTATTATTTTAAAAATCTGCCGCTCAATTACCGGGTCCTGGCGGGCTGCCTGGCCCTTAACCTTCCCCGATTTCACAATATAGGCGCCTTTCTTTCGGTGATCCCATTAAGCTTCTACAATTTCAAAAAGGGGCGGATCACAAAAGCGGAGCAGCTGGCCTTCTATGCCTTCTACCCCGCTCATCTTCTTGTTCTCTGGCTTGTTCACCGGCTGCTGTAAGCCTCAGCCGTAAAGCACCGGCAGGCTCCTGACCCGCGGGTCAGCGATCCTTGACATGATTTCCGTGCCGTGGGGCTCCAGGAAATCATAATCCAGGGAAGTAAGCTGCTGCCGTTTCAGCTCCTCCTTCACGTCTATGCAGATCTCCTCCACTGTCCGGGAATTGGCCGGATTCAGCGGCTCGTTAATCAGTCTTTCCAGCTTCCTCGCCGTCTCCGTCAGCCGCGGCAGCGCAAGGGTGCTCCGGTAGGCCCATTTGTAAAAGGGCATGTACCTGCGGTTGAGCAGGTGCAGGACGGAGCAGGTCGCCTTGATAAACTCTCCGAGGGAAAGGAAAACCGCCATGTTTTCCCCTCTTTTCATGGATCTCACATAGTTATATTGTCCCGACTGGGCCATGGTCACGACCCGGGCCGCAATTTTCTTCTTTCGTACGTCCTCTGGATAAAAATCCTTCAGAGCCTGACGCATTTTCTCAAAGCTGCTGCCGCTGGTATGGAAAAGCTTTCCGTTGGTACAGACGGCATAGGAGGTTTCCGGCGCGTAAAACCATTCCATATTTGACGTGGGAATGGCTTTCAGGCCGATAAACCGGTAATAGAAGCTGCCGGTTTCCAGCACCCCTGTCCTTCCGGCACCCTGGGCGGTCACATTCCTTGCGGAAAAGCCCTCATAATGAAAATCCAGCGCATTGTAGGCTTCTGCCAGGGCAGGGCCTTCGGCTTTATATAAATCCTCGGGCAGCCACATGCAGAAGGAAATGCCCCAGTCATGGTCCCGGGAAATCTCATCGTCGAAGCCCAGGCATTCGGAGCCTTCTCCAACGAGTCCGACGGTTATACTGTTCAAAAGATGGGGAAACTTCTCCTGCAGCATGGGCAGGCCTTTTTCTGCAAAAAAAGCTTCGGCAAGCTCTAATCCTTTCATATCGGTCTCCTTACAATGCCTGTTAGAGAGAAATCCGGCACCAGGGCCGGATTTCTCGAAATTTGAAGATGTAATAACTATGATAATACGGACGTGCCAGCACGACGAACCGGCCGCTATTTTGATCCGCTTATTACAGCAGGTAGTTTCCGCCGCCAGCCATGCAGAATCTTCTTCTTCTTACGAAGGACTGCGGTCCGGTTACGCCTTCACCGGTAGGTGTAGCGATCGTCGGGGAGTTGGTGCCTGATCCGCCGATACCGAATGCGGACATGGTGCCGCCGTTCTGTACGAATACGGTGGTGTTGATCAGACGGCCAAAGCTGGTAACATGGTCGATGTTCTTGGACCAGATGGATGCGGAGTGCTTGTTGTCATGCTCTGCAGCATAGGCAAGGGCCTGGGCTTCCTCGAAGTCCTTACATCTTACAACGGGGATGATGGGCTGCATCTGCTCAACCTGAACATACAGGTCCTCATTCTTGGCCTCGAAGAATGCCATTCTGGGATCGCCTTCGCAGGGAACGCCGGCTGCCTTAAGGATTACGGAAGCATGCTTACCAACGAAGTTCTTGTTGGTGGAATAGCTGCCATCCTTGCCCTGAACGATACCAACAGCGGTAACCTTGTCGGCTTCTTCTCTGGTCAGACGACGGTTGCCGTTTCTCTCGAAGGCATCCATAAGCTGATCAAATACAGCGTCAACGCAGAAGATTTCCTTCTCAGCGATGCAGAGCAGGTTGTTATCGAAGGTAGCGGAAGCAACAAGAGCCTGAGCACACTTCTCAATATCAGCAGTCTCATCAATAACTGAGGGCGGGTTTCCGGGGCCGGCTGCAACAACCTTCTTGCCTGCGGACATCAGCGTCTTAACCATGCCGGGGCCGCCGGTACCAACAAGAAGCTTAACTTCCGGAGCATACATGATGTCGTCCAGGGTCTCCATGGTCGGAACTGCGGGCATGGTGGCTACGTTTTCGGGGCCGCCTGCATTGATGATGGCCTGGTTTACGCCCTGCAGAGCTGCGGTAGAGCTCTTAACGCCTGCGGGATGGGCATTGAATACAACGGTATTGCCGCCTGCCATCATGCAGATAGCGTTGGCGATAATGGTGGCAACAGGATTGGTAACGGGAGTTACTGCACCGATAACACCAAAGGGAGCATAATACTCAACGGTAAGACCCTGGCTGCCGGCAATAACGCCAACGGGAACAGCCTCGGTTCCGGGTGAAAGCATGATAGCGCCGGTATCCTTGCCAATCTTGTCCTCAACACGGCCGTAACCGGTCTCATCGAACTCAAGCTGAGCAAGCTCAGGGATTCTCGGACCCATTTCTTTTCTGATCTGCTCGATGAATCTCTGTCTGTCCTCCATGGTGTAGTCGTTCATTAACTTCTTCTGCGCAACAGCTGCAGCAGCAACCGCTTCTTTCGCAGTGTCAAAAATACCTAAGTTTCCCACGATAAACTACCTCCTATCTTCTTTAAGTTACGCGAAACTTATTTCCCTAATATTATAATATTATCCCTGTCATTTTCCAATAGGAATTTCAAGAAATTTTAAGATTTTTCAGCGAAGGGCCGCCTCGGCTGACAAAGAACAGCTCTGACACGCGCCTGCCGCTTCAGGCCTTAATCCCGGATATAGACGTTTCTCAGGCCGTCGTAGGTAATCTTCATGCTGTCCTTAAAGTTGCTGTAGGTCAGGCCCAGCATCTCGGTAATCCGTTTGCCGGAGAAGATTTCGTCCTCTTCGATCCTTAAGGGGAAGGGAAGGGGGATGCCCTGGGCCTCCACCTCCTCCACCGTCATGTTCTGGACGGTAAAGGGCCTGTCGGCAATCTCCTTAAGCACATTCAGGAAGCTGTCGTAATCCATCACTTCCTCACCGGCCAGCACGAAGATCTGGTTTGCCGCCTCTTCCTTCTCCACGCAGAGCATGCAGGCAATGGCCACGTCCTTGACGTAGACCATACTGAACTTGCCCGTGGCATTGACCGGATGGGGAATGGGCTGACCCTGGTAAATCCGCTGGATGTAGAAGGTCTCCCTGGGCGCATAGTTGTAGGGGCCGTAGATAAAGGAGGGCCGCAGGATAACCACTTCCGTGCCCTCGCGCTTCTCCGCGCAGGTCACCAGCTCCTTTTCCAGAAGCATTTTCTTGAACAGGTAATCATCCACGGTTCCGTCTCCCGCCGTGCCCAGCAGGGGCGTGAACTCGTTGCGGACATTGCTGCTCCTGGCTGCAACGTCTGCCGTGGACAGGTAGATATAGCGTTTGAAGCTGCAGGGAATATTCTCGAAAATATCCCTGATGTCCCCGGGCTCGTAGGCACAGAAATCGATGATGGCATCGTATTCCGGCTCCAGCTTCAGGGTCTTCATCTTTTCGATGTCATGACGGTCGCAGACCACGTCTGTTGTATTCGGATAGGAGGACATGGAATACCTGCCCCTGTTCATCACGGTAATCTGGTAATCCTGCCTGGAGGCCAGCATGACAAATACCCTGCCTGCGAAATAGGAACCGCCGATCAGCAGTACTTTTTTCATTGTTCATCCTTTCTCCCGGAAAGGCCTTCCCGCCTGTGGCGGGCCGGATTTTTCCGGGCAAAAAGCCCGGCGAACCTTTAAAAGATCCGCCGGGCAGTTAAAGTTTACGTTAGAATTTTACCACTTTCGGTTCACCGCCGAAGGATTCAAAGGTTGCGGTTGCATCTTCGAAATACAGCACTTCCGTGTTGTCATCGGTTGCAGAATACATGGCCTGAAGGTTGGGATAAGCATCCAGCATGCTCTGCTTCGCTTCCACCCGCTCATCGGGAATCAGCTTGCCTGCGATACGAACCCATTCGCCGCCGGTAAAGGCACAAATCTCAGCCTTGGGATTGGCATGAAGCTGTTTGGATACGTTCTTCACCTTGCCGGTCTGGATGTAGAGCTTGTCTTCGAAAATATTCACGGTGCCGAAGGCTCTTACTCTGGGCTGGTCGCCATCAACGGTTGCAAGGTAATAGGTGCCTGCTTTTTTCAGAAAATCATATACTTCCTGCATGGTAAACCTCCTCTAAAATAATGGTATTGCTTAAACTGCCGGTAAACCGGCGTTGACTGCCTTAGTGAATGGTAACGTACAGGCCGTACTCTTCCATCACGCCCTTGAGGTAGTTCATGTACTCATCGGTGGGCGGGGTAGCTTCCATAACGGGGCCGTCGCTGATACGCATATATTTGGTTACACCCAGGTTGTGGTAAGGAAGAAGCTGAACCATATCTACGGAATCACCAAGTTCGTTCTTGCAGAATTCCGCAGTGGCGCGGATATTCAGCACGTCATCATTGAACTGGGGAATAACGGGAATACGAATCTGGAAATGACCGCCGGCCTTGGCAATCTTCTTCGCATTCTCATGGATGATCTCGGTGGGAACACCGGTCACCTGCTGGTGCTTCTTGCTATCCATATGCTTAAGGTCAAGCAGATACAGATCAACATAGGGAAGAACCTTCTCTACTTCACTCCAGGGAGCGAAGCCGGTGGTATCCAGTGCACAGTGCACGCCGGCTGCCTTGAGCTCCTTCATAACGGCTGCCACGAAATCGGCCTGGCTTAAAGCCTCGCCGCCGGAAATGGTAACACCGCCGCCGGACTTGTCGTAGAATCTCTTGTCCTGGAGCAGACGTTTTACCAGACGGTCAACGGTATAGTCCTCGCCGCAGATGTACAGAGCGGTGGGATAGCATACCTCGGCACAGTCGCCGCAGTTGTCGCAGATATCTCTCTTTACATGTACCATCTGCAGATCGGCACCGGTCAGGGCATCCTTTCTGGTGTCGCCTTCTCTGGCTTCCAGAGCGCCCTTGGTGCAGGCCTTCAGGCAACGGGAATCACAGCTGGCGGTACCGGTGCAGCGCATGGAAAGCCAGCTCAGCTGGGGATAGAAAGCCTGGGATTCGGGGCTGTGGCACCAGGGACAGTGTAAGGGACATCCCTTCAGGAAAGCTGTGGTTCTGACACCGGGACCATCCTGTACGGAAAAGCCCTGGATATCATAGAGTCTTCCTGTTAATTCTTTTTCTGCCATAAGTTTTCTCCTTCCTTAATAACAAGCGGGAATTTTTTTAATGTATTGACGATCATAACGATCACTCGCTTCTCATTCACAGCTTAGTATAGGATACTTCTTTTGTTTTGTCTACCAAAATCTATTCAAAATCAGGAATTCTTCTTGTATCTTTTGCCCTATTCTCCCGTGTACCCGTATACTTTTCTTCCATACCAGTGGGCTTCATCCCGGACAATCCGCTTGATCTCCTCGCAGGTTTTGTCTCCGAAGCAGCTCACCAGCCCGCTGTGGTAGAAGGCAGCTTATTTCTTCCTCTGTTTACCAAGCCAGCTCCACAGGGTAACCGGCCGGCCCTCTGCAAATACCCTGCCGGTAAGGTCCTGAACGATCTCGTCGTTGAAGACGGGTATCCAGGAGAAATGCCCGATGTATTCGTAGGGCTTACCCTGTTCGTCGCAGAACAGCCCTGAGGTATCCCGGATCCGTTCCCGCAGGGTGACGTGGACATTGTCCGCGCCGGCTTTCGTGAGCCGATCATACAGCGGTACAACCAGGATATCCGGCGGCACGATGGGGTCGTTTTCCGCCTGGACGAACCAGAGGGGCAGCTTTTTAAGGTTTTCCAGATCCGCGTCGGAAATATCGCTGTCCCGGAAGGCCGCGCACACGGGATAGGCCGCGGCGAAAAAGCCGGGATAGCTTAAGACCATCCGCATGGTCATGAAGCCTCCGTTTGAGCAGCCGCCGATGTAGACCCTGTCCCTGTCAATGTCCGGGTGGTCCTCCAGAAATTCGTCAATCAGGGCTTTTAAGGGTTCGGTATAGCGGCTTTCCGGGCCGACAAAGGCTTCCTGATCCATCGGATCCGGGGTGCCGGCATCCATCCAGAAGCTGGGTGCCTGGGGCGCCAGCACGTAGGCCGCGCCGCCGAGCTTACGCTGGATTTTGTCGCCGGAGATGGCCACCACCTTGTTGCCGGTGTAGGCCAGGGCCGGATCCTGCCCGCCCTCTCCCATGCCGTGCAGCCAGATGACCAGGGGCAGCTTTTCCGGAAGCTTCCCGTAAATGCCGGCATAGCCGCCGGAGGCCATGTCGAGCATTTTCTGCGCCTGCTCCCTGTCCGGGGTGAAATAACCGTATTTCAGGGGCATCGGCGCATAATGGGATACGCCCTCAGCCCAGCCCCCTGCCTGGGGGCAGATATCCCCGGCGGGCTCGTCAAATACCAGGCCGGCGACCGGCACCTCATCGGGTATTTCCCTTATCTGGGTTACCCGGTAGCTGCAGGTGACGAACATGTTGAACATGCCCTCGTAGGGCGCGATGGTCTGGCCCAGGGGATATAAGGGGCCGTAAGGCATCTCCAGGGCGATAAAATCCGACTGATAAACCGGCCGGCCGTCTTCCGTGCAGGGATAGGCAGCGGTGACGCTTCTGTAGCCCTCCGAAGGATAGATCCTGGGACCCATCCATTCCCTGGAGGTCAGGATGGTCTCGCCGGTCTTCGGATCCGACCGTCTCACGTAGACGGAAAAGGTCTTCTCATCCACGCTTTCCTTACGCACCTGCACCGGTGTATGCAGGATCAGCTTTGTAATATAGGGGCCGTTGTCGGTGATTTCCGTGACTGTTCTGTAGGAATACATCTCTTCTCCTCTCTTTCTCCGGGAGAAGCCTCCCGGCGGGTACGGCAGCTGTTTAAATGCTTCTGGGCGGAATCTGCTTTTTCCACAGCCGCTCCTCGGAATAGGCGATATTGGCGATGCCGCCGTCCAGCCGGCGGTACATCTCATCCTTTGCCCGGGCGTAGACGGCCTTCCTGCCGTTGAATTCCGCTTCCAGGTGCTCGTCTTTTCCCGCAAGGATTTCATCGCAGAGGGAAATGGCCTCGTCCACAATGGACGCCGGCACGCTTTCCGGGCCGTGGCCACCCCACAGAAGGTCAAAGGCGTCCGCGTAGGTTTTCAGGTGCAGGAGGCTTTCCCGGTACTGCTCGATACTGGTGCCTGCCAGGCAAAGGAGCGTATTGCGGTTAACCGCGTCACCGGAGTACACCACCCGCCTGTCCCTGTCCAGGAACACCACGGTGCCCCAGGTGTGACCGGGCACGGGGATCACCTCGATCTTCACACCGCCCAGGTCAAAGATTTCTCCTTCATAAATGGGAAAGGTCTGCACCGGCACGCAGGGTACCGTATCCTCGAAGCGCAGGGTGAAGGGATGGGGAATCAGGCCGCCCATGGTGGCAAAGCCGAAGCGTCTTTCCGGGTCTCCCTGGACATAAAGGTCGTCCATATCGTCCGGATGCAGGTAGACCTTCCCGTATTCGAAGGCCGCGCCCACATGATCCACGTGGCTGTGGGTCAGGGCCATGACCACCGGCAGATCCGTGAGCTCCCGGACAAAGGCCTTCAGGCTTCCCACGCCGGAGAGGCCGTCGATGAGCAGGGCTCTTTCGCTGCCCTCGATCAGGTAACACTGCTCCCCGGCCAGGCCGATGATCAGGGTGACGTTGTCATAGATTTTCTGTGCCTGAAAAAATTTGGATGTCTGCATGTTCTTCTCCTGTTCTTTTATAAAAATGGCCGGAGCGTGCTTTTACGTTCCGGCCTCTGCCGCCTGCCGGCGTGCTTCTCCTGTCAATGGGTTTTCCAGATAACCTCCACGCCGTGGTCCGTCAGCCAGTCGGCATGGCTCTGCATGAAACGGCAGTGACTGCCGTCCTTTGCCTTCGCGCAGACGCCGATGTGCACGGTCTGGGTGCCCACGTCCAGCAGGCGCTGCAGTTTCTTGAGCATCCCCGGGTCTTCCTCCGTCATTTTCCCGCAGTTGCTGCAGCGGGCAAAGGCCGTCAGCTCCACGTCGTCTCCCTTATAGGGTTCAAAGCCGCCCTCCCGGTTATTGAAGGCCCTGAAGCAGCCGCTTCCGGTGCAGACCTCATTGGCTTTCAGGCAGGTTAACATTGCGATTTTTTTCATGGGTGTCCTCCTTATCCTACCGGCTTGACGCAGGTTATGGCTTGTGGCAGCCTGTTTATTTCTTTCTTCCTTATTCCCAGTTTAGCAGAGTCGGACCGCGCTTTCAATGCGGCAAAGCGTAAAAAAAACTACCATTTCATTGGTTATCGTGTATAATGAATGCAACGGTTTATCCAAGCACAGGAGGAAATATATGTTTGAAGATCTTTTAAAGAAGCTTGTCGAGTGGTGTACCTCCACCGGCATCAAAATCGTCATCGCCATCATCGTCCTGATTGTGGCCTTTAAAATCATCAATGCAGTCTGCAGAAAATTCAGCAAAAAGCTGGAGGCGCAGAAAAAGCTGGACATCACCCTCATCAAGCCGTTGATGAATTTCCTGCGGATCGGCCTGAAGGTCCTGGTAGTCATCTGCATGGTAGGCTTCCTCGGTGTTGACACCGGCGGTCTCTCCGCCGTTATCGCATCCCTTGGCATCGGCATCGGCCTGGCTGTAAACGGCACCCTGGCCAACCTGGCCGGCGGCGTGATGCTGATCATTACCCGTCCCTTCTCCATCGGCGACTTCATCTCCGCCCAGGGCACGGACGGCGTCGTGGAAGACCTTTCCATCATCTATACCAAGGTGGTTACCGTTGACAACCGCACGGTTTACCTGCCCAACTCCGCCCTGTCCTCCGGCACCATCGAGAACTATTCCGCCAAGGACCTGCGCCGGGTGGACCTGGACTTCTCCGTGGCCGGCAACGATCCCTCCCTGGTGCGCAATACCCTGCTGGACATCTGCGACCGGGAAGAGCTGGTGGTAAAGGATCCGGCTGCCTTCGCAAGAATCACCGATTTCGGCGCCGGCAACGGCCTGAAGGTTACCTTAAGGGCCTGGTGCAAATCCTCTGATTACTGGGACTGCCGGTTCAACATCCTGGATACCGCCCAGAAGGTCTTTGAGGAAAAGGGCATCGTCATCCCCTTCAACCAGCTGGACGTACACATCAAACAGTAACCCCTGCGCCGAAGGGCCCGGGACAAAAAAACCGTCTTTTTCCGGTACAGTGCCGGAAAAAGACGGTTTTTTTACAGAAAATGTTCAAAGATAAATACGGTTACCCCGATGACGATAAGGATAATGCCCAGGATCCGGTTCAAAAGCTTCGGCTCGGATTTGTTGGCGATGGCCGAGGCGACCCTGGCCCACATGAAGGTGAAGCCGATGCACAGGATAACGGTCCACACATCCGGCATGCCGCCGATGGTAAAGTGGCTGACCGCGCCGGTAAAGGCAGTAAAGGCCATGATGAAGACGGAGGTGCCCACCGCATCCAGCAGATTGTATCCCAGGAAGGTGGTCAGGACAAACAGCATCAGCATGCCGCCGCCGGCGCCGATGAACCCGCAGATAAAGCCGATAAAACAGCCGCCGACGATGGATTTGATGTCACGGATTCTCTTGATTTCATTGCCCCTGGAGTACCGTGCCTCCAGGATGGGGTGCACGATAAAGCGGATGCCCATGATGGTAATGATGAGGCAGGCAAAATTCCCGATGAAAAAGCCGGGAATGATGGTGGCCGCCCAGCTGCCTATAACGGTGAACAGCAGGATGCACCCTAAAAGCGGAATGGCCTTTCGGAAAGCCAGATGCTTGTGCTTCCGGTATACCACCGCGCTCACGGCGCTGGCCAGCACATCCGACGCCAGGCCTACGCCGATGGCCTGATAGGCCGGAATGTGCAGGAAGGTGATGAGGAAGGGGGCGATGACGCCCGCTGCGCTCATTCCCGCAAAGCCCGTACCGATACCGGCGCCGGCGCCTGCCAGAAAGCAGATAAATATTTTAAAAAGAAAACGCATAAACAACACCTGATTTACAGCCGGTTACCTGTCTGCAAAAACCTCCTCGATGTCGGTGTAACCGTCCGCCGCAAGCTGATCCTTCTGGAACTTTTTATTTTTCTTCATAACGGATATATTGACCTGGAAGCCCGCCTGCCTCTCCTTCATGGCGGCAAGGAGGATTTCCTCCATCTTTTCGGGAGAAACCTTCTTCTCCACCAGATAGGCCTTCTTCTTCGGCGCGCCGGGCACCTCATAACCGTTTTCCAGAAGAATCATGACGATCCGCTCAAAGCCAACGGAAAAGCCGCAGGCCGGTACGGACTGGCCGGTGAATTTGCCGATCATCTCATCGTAGCGGCCGCCGCCGCCCACGCTTCCGCCGTATTCGTCCATGCCGATCTCGAAGATCGGACCGGTGTAGTAGCTCATGCCCCGCACCAGGGTGGGGTCAAACACCAGGGCAAAATCATAGACTGCAGCCTTTTTCACGCTGTCCATGATGTGCACCAGATCGTCTGCCACCTCCGGATCGAGGAAGCCCTCCAGGGAAGCCTTAAGGCCCGTTACCGCCTCGGCTCCGGATGTCAGGCCGTCAAACATGGAAAGATACTTTTCCGCGGCCTCCGCGGCAAAGCCTTCCTTCACCAGCTCCTCCTTCACGCCCTCCCGGCCGATTTTGTCCATCTTGTCCAGGATGATGAAGACGGTATCGTAATCCTCCGGGGCAAAGCCGGAGGCTGCTGCCATGGCCTTTAAGATCCGGCGGTCATTGATGCGGATGGTGAAACGCTTGAAGCCCACCTTTCCAAGGAAGGTGGAGGTGGCAAGGATCAGCTCGATCTCCGCGATGCTGCCCGCCTCGCCCAGGATGTCGATGTCGCACTGCCGGAACTGGCGGAAGCGGCCCCGCTGGGGTCTGTCCGCCCGCCATACGTTGCCGGTCTGCAGGGCCTTGAAGGGCACCGGCAGCTCGTTGGCATGGTTGGCGTAATATCTGCACAGGGGAACCGTCAGGTCATAGCGGAGTCCACCGTCGGTCAGGTCCGCCTCGTCCTTTGCGGTTTCCAGGTTCAGCTTCTCTCCTCTTTTGAGGATTTTGAAGATCAGTTTTTCGTTTTCCCCGCCGGATTTGGAGTTCAGGTTCTCCAGATGCTCCATACAGGGGGTTTCCATGGAAACAAAGCCGAAACTGTGATAGGTGTCCCGCATCACCTGCAGTACATATTCGCGAATGGCCATCTCGCGGGGCAGGATATCCTTCATCCCGGTTACGGGTTTCTTCTTCAGCTGCATAAAAACTGTTTCTCCTTCCGTTCAATCATCTCATCGATACGTTCTATATAATTGCCGATATCCTTCACGTTCTCCACCCGCACGATCCGGCCTTCGGGCCGCAGCAGCTTGGTGGAGGCGCCGCTTCCCGCGGCCAGGATATCTTCTTTTTCTTCCATAATCAGGATATTGTACAGGCCGAAGCAGCCCTTCCGGGCGTAGCCCACGTTTTCCAGGTTGCCCGCCATGTTCTTCTGCCGGTACAGGTAGTAGGGCTCCATGCCCATCTCCGCCGCTGCCTGTCCGCACATGTCCATGATTTCCTCGGAATTCCCGAAGGAAACCGGGGCATATTCATCCCGGAACAGGTTCAGCCTGGTGGCCCGCTTCAGGGCCAGGGAATGGACGGTCAGGCTGTCGGGGGACAGCTCCTTTATCTGCCGGAGGGTATTTGCCACCTCCTCCGGTCCTTCCCCGGGCAGGCCCGCTATAAGGTCCATGTTGATGTTGTCAAAGCCCGCCTTCCTTGCCTGGGCAAAGGCGCGGCAGGTATCCTCCACCGTATGGTTCCGGCCGATGATTTCCAGGGTCCTGTCGTTCATGGTCTGTGGATTGACGGAAATCCGGCTTACTCCCAGTTTCTTCAAGACCGCCAGCTTTTCCTCTGTAATGGTGTCCGGCCGGCCGGCCTCCACCGTAAATTCCCGCACCTCGTCAAAGGAAAAATGCGCCTTCACGAACCCGATCAGCGCCTCAAGCTCCTCCGCGGAAAGGGTGGTGGGGGTGCCCCCGCCGATATATACACTGTGCAGAGGTCTGCTGCCGTACCGCTCCGCCAGATAGGCAAGCTCCTTATAAAGCGCCGAAAGGTAGGGCTGCACATAGGCGGAAAACCTGGCATAGGGATGGGAACCGAAGCTGCAGTACAGGCAGATGGAGGGACAGAAGGGAATGCCGATATACAGGGACCAGCCCTTTTCCGTTCCCAGCTCCTCCAGAAGCGCCTTTTCCCGGTTGGCGATGGCGATGGCCAGGGCCGTCTTCTTCGGGGAAACCAGGTAGTTTTCCCGCAGGGTTTCCGCAATCTCCGTATTTTTCCGGCCTTCCTCCAGAAGCTTCATGGGGATTTTCACCGGACGGATGCCGGTCAGGCTCCCCCAGGGAAGATTTTTCCCCGTAAGGTGCGACAGCTCCCGGTAAACCATCCTTTTGAGGATATTTTTGGCCTCTGTCCGCTCCGTACCGTCAGGAACCGTATCCGCCGCTTCGGCGGTCTCTCCCTCCGAGGTGGTGATGCGCAGCGTGAAATGGTCCGGACGGATTTCCGCAGACACACAAAGGTCAGGGTCTTCCTCCGGCAGCGGATCCCCGTTGTGGACAACGACGATGCGGCTTAAGGGGTAAAAGGCCATGACCAGTGTGTAGACGTCGTATTCAAAATCGTCTCCGTCATACAGGAGATGAATGCATTTATCTTCTCTTCGGTCTGTAGAAGGGGTTGTATTTTTTCTCATGGGCAATGATTGTGGACTCCATATGGCCCGGGAAAACCTCGGTTTCGTCGGGCAGTTCGTGATACAGCCTGTCCAGGCTGGCCGCCATATCCCTGGGAGAAGAGGTCATGAAATCCGTCCGCCCGCAGGAATGCCGGAAAAGGGTATCCCCGCTGATGAGGACGTCCTCGTCTTCAAAATAAAAGCAGCAGCTTCCCGGCGAATGTCCCGGGGTGAAGATCACCCGGCAGGGCATGCCGGCATAGTCCAGGATCTCGTTGTCCTTCACGTAACGGGTAACCTTGACCACGTAGCCCACGCGCTTGCGGGTCACGTCCCTGGTCATATTCATCCGGGTGTCGGTCATCATCCGCTCTTCCTTCTCATGGGCGATGATGGGGATGTCATAATGCTCCGCGATCTCATTGCTGGCCATGATATGGTCAAAATGCCCGTGGGTCAGGTAGAGGGCCACAGGCTTTGCATGCATTTCCTCCACCAGCTTGAATACCCGCTGCTCCGTATCGGCCGGGTCCACGATAATGGCTTCCTTTGTTTCCTTATTCATCAGTACGTAGCAGTTGGTGGGCACAAAGCCCAGCTCCAGCATCCTGATAGTCATCTTATCCATAAGATCAGCCTCTCGATCGTTCGATATCCTCCACCCCGTTCACCTGGCGGAGCTTGTCCATAATACCCTTCAGTTCTTCCTTGCCGTGAATGTCAAAGGTGACGTCCACCGTGGCGGTGCCCTGCTTGCTGGTCCTGACATTTACCGCGGCCATATCTATCTTCCGTTCGGAAAATACTTTGGAAATATCCACCAGAAGGCCCGTCCGGTTCCGGGAATACACCTTGATGGTGACGGTGTAGGCCTGTCCATCCTCCTGCTCCACCTGCCACTCGGCTTCAATCAGCCGCGCCCGTTCGGATTCCGGCAGATGGATGATGTTCACACAGTCGGTGGT
Source organism: uncultured Lachnospiraceae bacterium (assembly GCA_902796005.1). Classification (GTDB taxonomy): domain Bacteria; phylum Bacillota; class Clostridia; order Lachnospirales; family Lachnospiraceae; genus Alectryocaccobium. The sequence goes on from CADBNF010000106.1 coordinate 35,044, forward strand.
GTGAATGGTAATGCCTCTGCCCCGGGTGACAAAGCCGACGATCTCGTCGCCGGGAAGGGGGCTGCAGCATTTGGAAAAACGCACCGCCACATCGTGCACGCCGTGCACCACGATGCCGCCGCCGTGCTCCTGCCTTCTCGGCTTTTTCCCGTCCGCGGCAATATTTTCCAGGACCTCCTCGTCGGTGAGCTCCTGCTCATGGGCCTTGTCGTACAGGTCGATGAGCTTGTTCATGATCTGGCCTTCCCGCAGGCCGCCGTGGCCCACGGCCGCCATCAGGGAATCCCAGTCCTTGAAGCCGTATTTGTTGCAGACCGCCGACATGAACTCGGGCTTCAGGTAGACTGACAGCTGCCTGCCGTGGTTCTTCGCATAGGCTTCCAGAAGGCTCTTGCCCTTGACGATGTTGTCCTCTTTCAGCTGCTGCCGGAACCACTGGTTGATGCGGTTCCTGGCCTGGGGGCTTTTCACCACCTTCAGCCAGTCCCGGGAGGGCCCCCTGGAATTCTGGGAGGTGATGATTTCCACCCTGTCGCCGTTCTTCAAGGGTGTCTCGATGGGCACCAGCTTGCCGTTGATCCGCGCACCGACCATGGTATTGCCCACGGCGGAATGGATCATGTAGGCGAAGTCGATGGGGGTGGAGTTTGCAGGCAGGGTCACCACGTCTCCCGCGGGGGAGAAGCAGTAAACATTGTCGTTGAAGAGGTTCAGGTCGCTTTTGATAAGGCTGATGAACTCCTTGTTGTCCGACATGTCCTGCTGCCATTCCAGTATCTGCCGCAGCCAGTTCAGCTTTTCCTCCTCCTGCTCCGGGCCGCTCTTCTTCCCGTCGGAGGCTTCCTTGTATTTCCAGTGGGCTGCAATACCGTATTCCGCGATCCGATGCATTTCCACGGTCCGGATCTGTATCTCGAAGGGCTTGCCGCCGGGGAAAATCAGGGTGGTATGGAGGGACTGGTACATATTTTCCTTGGGCATGGCGATGTAGTCCTTGAACCGGCCGGGTATCGGGGTGTACATCTCGTGAATGACGCCCAGGGCCGCATAGCAGTCCTTCACCGTGTCCACGATGATCCGCACCGCGAAAAGGTCATAGATCTGGTCAAGGGTCTTGTCCTGGTTCACCATCTTGCGGTAGATGGAGAACAGATGCTTCACCCGGCCGTTGACCTGGCAGTCGATATCCGCCTGTTTTAAGTGGTTCGATACCTCCTGCACGATGTCGTCGATGAACTGCTGGTTCTTCACCGCCTTGTCCGAAATCTCCCGCTGCAGGGTTTTGAACACCTCGGGCTCCAGGTATTTTAAGGAAAGGTCGTCCAGTTCCACCTTGATCTTTGAAATACCGAGCCTCTGGGCAATGGGAGAATAGATATCCAGGGTCTCCCTGGCCTTTTCCCTCTGCTTCTCCGGCGTCATGTATTCCAGCGTGCGCATATTGTGCAGCCGGTCCGCCAGCTTCACCAGAATCACCCGGATATCCCGGGCCATGGCCAGGAACATTTTCCTTAAGTTTTCCGCCTGCTTGTCCAGCTTGTCGGCGGAATAATTCAGCTTGGTCAGCTTGGTGACCCCGTCCACGATGACTGCCACCTCGGAGCCGAACTGCTCCTGCATCTCCTCGATGGTCAGCACCGTATCCTCCACCACGTCGTGGAGCAGGCCGGCAATGATGCTTTCCTTGTCCAGCTCCAGGTCAGCCAGGATGATGGCGACGCATAAGGGGTGGATGATATAGGGCTCGCCGGATTTGCGGACCTGCCCTTCGTGGGCGTTTCTGGCGGTAAGGTATGCCTTTTCTATGAGGGAAATATCGTCTGACGGGTGATATCTGCGCACACGAACCACGAGCTCGTCCCAGAGCTCGTCCGGCGTCATATGTGCGTGATTTTCCACACCGAGTCTTCCCTTAACCATTGCTGTCTTCCTTCCCGTCGCAAGGGGTCTTATTTTCCCTCGTAAATAATGGCGCTGCTTACGTCGTAGTTTTTCAGCTTTTCCCTGCCCTTAAGGCCGGCCAGCTCCATGACGAAGATAACCTTGACCACTTCGCCGCCCAGCTGCTCCACCAGCCGGATGCCGGCTTCCATGGTGCCGCCGGTGGCCAGAAGGTCATCCACCATGACCACCTTCTGTCCGGGCTTGACGGCGTCGGTGTGCATCTCGATTTCCGCGGAGCCGTATTCCAGATCATAAGAGGTGGAAATGGTCTCCCGGGGGAGTTTGCCTTTCTTGCGGATCAGGGCAAAGGGCTTGTTCAGGTTGTAGGCCAGCGGCATGCCGAAGATAAAGCCTCTGGATTCCGCGCCGGCGATGACGTCAAAATCCAGATCCTGGATAAAGCTCTGCAGCGTGTCAATCGCAAGTTTCAGGCCGTCTGCCTCATTTAAAATTCCGGTCACATCGCGGAAAATAATCCCGGGTTCGGGAAAATCCGGTATGCTGATGACGTATTCTTCCAGTTTCTTCATATCATGCTCCTCCTGCAATACCTGAAAAAAATTAACTTATATTATACCACTGCCTGTCAAATCAGGCAAACAATACTTTCCTTCGTGAAAAGGGCGGCTGCGAGAACCTTAAGCAGCTTCCGCCCGTTACCGGTAAATCCGGATAAGTACGAAAAACTTTACCAGCTTTCCGCCCATGGGATACCGGGCCAGCTCCTCCTTCTTCGTACCCGTAATCAGCACGTAGGCCACCAGGTAGATGAGCACCCCGACGATTATCGCGATAACCAGGCAGATGAAGGGCCGGTAGGTTACGTGGTACAGCCCGTTGTAGATAAGCCATACCGCCAGGCCCATGATGGCGGCGGCAATGACGGTTTTCACATAAACCATGCCGTCAATGCTGCTCCTGCCCAGGAATTTCCGTAAGGAAAGGGCGTTGATGACGCAGTATACCACGGAAAAGACTATATTTGCAATCATAACCGCGTAAATATCAAGCTGCGGGGCAATGCCTAAAAGCACCGCCAGCAGGGCGAGGTTTACGCCCAGGGCAACAGCCGCATTGATCATGGCCCTCCTGGGATGGCCGATGGCTTGCAGGACGCTGCCCGTGATGGTGGCCAGGGCGGTGAAAATCACATAGATCGTTCCCGTCGCCAGGAGGCGTACGGATATCTCCGTGGAGGTGGGGAACAGCACGCCCATGATGGGGAAGGCCAGCACCGCCAGGCCCACGGCCGCGGGAATGCAGATGAACATGGTCAGCCGCACGGTGGAGGCAATGTGGCTCCTGGCGGTTTTCCGGTCCTTTACCGCATAGGCGGCAGACACCTCGGGCATCAGGGCCGAGGCAGAGGCGGAGGCCAGGGCCAGGGGGATATTGATGACGGGCACATAGTAATTGCTGAATTCCCCGTAGGCTGCCGCGATGGTTTCCGAGGCGATGCCGTGCATGCCCTGCATGCCGGAGTAGATCCGGCCGTCCAGGTAGCTGCTGGCATTGTTGATAAAGGTGGTCAGGATGATGGGCGTGGCCATCATCAGGATAATGCCGAGAATCCGGGCGTAGCTCTCCGTCTTCCTGTGGGTATCCCGCTTCTGCTGCCTGCGCAGGGTATCCGCATTGACGTAGTAGACGAAAAGCATGAAGGCCAGTCCGGCGATAACCCCGGCCGCCGTACCGGTGGTGCCGCCCATGGCGCCGCGAATCGCGCTCTGGGAAGCATCCGTGATGCCCCTCACCAGCAGGTAAGAGGCCAGGATGGAGATGACCGCATTGACGATCTGCTCCGCAATCTGGGAGATGGAGGTGGGCGTCATGTTGTGATGCGCCTGGAAATACCCCCGGAAAACACCCAGGATGGCTGAAAGGAAGATGGTCGGCGCCAGCACCCTTAAGGCCGGCAGGGCATTCTGCTGGTTGGAGGGCAGCAGCGCGCCGCCGCCGAAGAAGGCAATCAGCGCCACAATGCCGCCGGCAATGACCGCATACAGGAGCGCGCCTTTAAAAATCCGGTGGGCGCTCTTATACTGCCTTTTCGCCAGCCGCTCCGAAGCAATCTTGGACACGGCCATGGGGATGCTGTAGGCGGAAATCATAAGCAGGATGGAGTACAGGTTGCTGGCAAAGCCGTAATAGCCCATACCCACCGGTCCCAGTATCTGGCCCATGGGCCGCCGGTATAAAAGCCCGATAATCCGGGAAACAATGGCCGCCGCCATCAGGACGGAGGCATTTTTTACCAAACTGTTTTTCTTCGTCTTCATAGGTTCTCAATCTGCCAGTCTATGGGTTTTTGCCCATGTTTTACCAGATATTCATTGGTCCGGGAAAAATGCCGGCACCCGAAAAAGCCCCGGTGGGCGGACAGCGGGCTCGGATGCGGCGCCGTCAGCACCAGATGGGCCGGATTGTGCAGAAGCTTCTGCTTTTCCTGGGCGGGCCGGCCCCACAGGAGGAACACCATGGGCGTATCCTGCCGGTCCAAGGCGGAAATCGCCGCGTCGGTGAACTGCTCCCAGCCCAGATCCTTGTGGGAATTGGCCTGGTGGGCCCGCACGGTGAGCACCGTGTTCAGCAGCAGCACCCCCTGCTTTGCCCATTTGACCAGGTACCCGTTATTGGGGACGTAGCAGCCCTCATCCGCCTCCAGCTCCCGGTAAATATTCTTCAGCGAGGGCGGAATCTCCACCCCGGGCCGCACGGAAAAGCACAGGCCGTGGGCCTGGCCCTCCTCATGGTAGGGATCCTGGCCCAGGATTACCACCCGCACCTCCTCCAGGGGGGTTAAGTGAAAGGCGGTAAACAGGTCCGCCGCCGGCGGATACACCCGGTATGCGGCGTATTCCTCCCGGATCCTCGCATAAAGCTTCTTATAATATTCCTTGGAAAACTCCGGCTTCAGCACTTCAGCCCATTTTCCGGTAATGGGTGGCATGGCGTTGTCCTTAAGGAATCCGCACCGGGATTCCCTTTCCTTTCAGATAAGATTTCAGATCCGCTATTTCCAGCTCTTTATAATGAAACAGGGAAGCCGCCAGGGCCGCATCCGCGCCGCCTGAGGCAAAGGCTTCGTAAAAATGCTCCTTCGTTCCCGCGCCGCCGGAGGCAATCACCGGGATCTTCACCGTATCGGCAATCTGCCGGGTCAGCTCAATATCGTACCCGGCCTTGGTTCCGTCGCAGTCCATGCTGGTAAGCAGGATTTCGCCGGCGCCTAAGGCCTCCGCCTTCGCCGCCCACTCCAGGGCATCGATGCCCGTATCAATCCGGCCGCCGTGGATGTACACGGTCCAGCCGGAGCCCTCCGGCCTTCTCCTGGCATCCATGGCCAGCACCACGCACTGGCTGCCGAAAATCTCCGCCGCCTCGCTTAAAAGCTCCGGCGTCTTGATGGCCTGGGAATTGACGGAAATCTTGTCCGCGCCTTCCCGAAGCAGCGCCCGGAAATCATCCACGGTCCGGATGCCGCCACCCACGGTAAAGGGGATGAAAATCTCCCGCGCCACGGCCCGGACCATATCCACCGCCGTCACCCGTCTGTCGGAGGAGGCGGTGATGTCCAGGAAGACCAGCTCGTCGGCGCCGGCCGCGTCATAGGCCTTTCCGATTTCCACCGGGTCTCCCGCATCTCTCAGATTCACAAAATTCACGCCCTTTACCACCCGGCCGTTGTTGACGTCAAGGCAGGGAATAATTCTTCTGGTCAGCATCTCCCCACCTCCTTTGTCACGGAAAGAAAATTCTTCAGGATGGTCAGGCCGGTTTCCGAGCTTTTCTCGGGATGGAACTGGCAGCCGAAAATACTGCCCGCCTCCACCGCTGCCTGCACCTGCACGCCGTAGTCCGCCGTGGCTGCCACCACCTCCGGGTTATCCGCCTGCAGGTAATAGGAGTGAACGAAATACACATAGGCGCCTTCGGTTATGCCGGCAAACAGGCGGCTTTCCTTCGGGAAATGCAGGCTGTTCCAGCCCATGTGGGGCACCTTAAGGCCCATGTCCTCCGGGATCCGGACAATCCTGCCGGGCAGCAGGGAAAGTCCCTTTACCCCCGGGGATTCCTCGCTTTCGTCGAAAAGCATCTGCATGCCGAGACAGATGCCCAGAAGAGGCGTCTTCTTTTCCGCAATCCTGTAAATCACCTCGTCCAGGTTTTTCCGCCTTAAGCTTTCCATCGCAGCACCGAAGCTGCCCACCCCTGGCAGAATAACCCTGTCGGCGGCCAGAAGCTCCTCTTCCCGGTCGGTCAGCAGGGCCTCCTCTCCCAGGAACTGGACGGCCTTTTCCACGCTTTTCATGTTACCCGCGTCATAATCGATGATTGCCAGCATTGCTTATTTCCTTTTCCTTTATCCCGGACAAAACACAGTCCGGGCAGTATAACCTTATATTCCAAATCAGTATACGTTGACGGGAGGGATTTTTCAATCTTTTTTGCGTAAAAGCCGCCAACGTAAAAACCGGGGCAGGATATTCCCGCCCCGGCAGGCTTATTTCTTCCAGGAAAGCACCCTCTCCTTCATGCCTTTGATGTCCAGCACGCCCTCGGCAAAGCCCTTGCGCACCAGCTCCTCCGGCACGTATTCGTCATATTTCTCAAAGACCGGCACTTCCTTCGGATACAGCAGGGTTTCCGGTTCGAATTCCTTCTCCGCTTCCTCCGCCAGAATTTCGTAGAATTCCTCCTCCGTCACCTGCATGGTAAACTGCATGTAATAGGGTCTGGCGGAGCTTAGGCCCTTAAGGCCCAGCCTCTTCCCGCAGCGAAGCTTCAGAAAGCGCTCCAGGGCCAGGAAGGCGTAGCTTCCAAGCCAGGGGAAAAGGGCCCACATTTTGCCCCCGAGGGAAATGAGGGGCCGGTCGGCTATGCCCGCCTGGGCAAAGGTTGCCCTGGCAGAGGCCAGACGGCTTACCGCGTGGGGCCGCAGGTAGGGGTAGGTTTTCTTTTCGGAAAGAACGGTATACATCCGCTCCAGGATCCGGGTGTGGATGTCCCCGGCCACGTCCCCGAAGTAGGCGGGGATATTGCCCTTGACCAGGGTGCAGTACACCACCCGTTTCTTGTGGTCTACGTCCTCCACCACCCAGACCCGGCCGGCGATGGCGATTTTCTCCCCTGCCGGCGGCGGTTTGACGATGGTGCCCAGCTCTTCGGAGCCGGCGCGGACCGCGTATTCTATATTTTCCTGAAATACGGCGTAGAATTTGTAATGGTTCACCACTCTCTCCCCGGAAAGGCCCAGAATGAGCCCGCCGTTTTCCGTGCGGTTGATGTGGTCAATGGACAGCAGATGGATAAGCAGCTTTCGGAAATCCTCCTGGCTGACCCTGGAAAAATACGCCAGGGGCAGGACCCTGCCGGCAAGCTGCGCCGGCGTCATCTCCCCGCCGGAGGCCAAAGTGCTCATGGTCTGGTGGTACAGGAGGCTGTAGGGCAGCCTGTCCGTCCTGGGCGGCTCCACAAACCGCTCCTCCAGGTACAGCTGCACCAGGGCAATGCCCTGGATCAGGTACCAGGGAATCCGTTCCGGCATGAGGGACCGGCTTTCCGGATGCTCCTCGCGCATCACAAACCACATCTGGGAGGGGTCTCCCCTTCTTCCCGTCCTGCCCATCCGCTGCAGGAAGCCGGACACGGTAAAGGGGGCGTCTATCTGGAAGGCCCGTTCCAGCCGTCCGATGTCTATGCCCAGCTCCAGGGTGGCCGTCGCGCAGACGGACATCAGGGAATCGTCGTCCTTCATGTCCTCCTCCGCGCTCTCCCGGTAGGATACGGAAAGGTTGCCGTGGTGGATCAGGAACCGGTCCGGCTCATGGCGGGCCTCGCAGTACTGCCTGAGCTTCTGGCAGACCGCTTCACATTCTTCCCTGGAATTGGTGAACACCAGGCATTTGCGGCCCTTTGTGTGCTCGAAAATATAGGCAAGCCCCGGGTCCGCGGCCGCAGGGGCCGTATCCGTGGGTTCCTCCGAAAAGACGTTCTCCGTCTCCTGCACGAATTCTTCACCCTCCGGCATCTCATCCGCCTGGGGCGGCGTATTGTAGAAATGCTCCATGGACAGGCGCCAGACCTCTTTTCCCGCATCAAAGCGGGGAATCACCGTTCCTCTGCCGCTTCCCGCCGCCAGGAACCGCCCCGCCTCCTCCGGATTGCCGATGGTGGCGGAAAGGCCTATCCGTCTGGGATGGCAGCCGGCCAGCCGGCAGAGACGTTCGATGAGGCAGAAGGTCTGCCCGCCCCGGTCCGCCCGCAGGAGGGAGTGGATTTCATCCACCACGATAAACCGCAGGTCCCCGAACAGGGAAGGAACCTCCATATTTTTGGTGATCAGCAGGGCCTCCAGGGACTCCGGCGTAATCTGCAGGATGCCCCGGGGATTTTTAAGAAGCTTCCGCTTTCCGGTTTGGGAAGCGTCCCCGTGCCACTTGGTCACCGGGATGTCCGCCTCCTCGCAGAGCTCGTCCAGGCGTTCGAACTGATCGTTGATCAGGGCCTTTAAGGGCGCGATGTACAGGACCCCCACGGAGGCGGGCGGATCCTCGTCCAGCAGGGTCAGGATGGGGAAAAAGGCCGCTTCCGTCTTGCCGGAGGCCGTGGAGGCCGTCAGCAGCACATTTTCCTGCGTATTGAAAATGGCGTCTCCCGCCGCATTCTGGACCGCCCTCAGGGTCTGCCAGCCGCTGCGGTAAATATACTCCCGGATAAAGGGGGCATAACGGTTAAACACATCCATCTGTCTTTCCTCAAATGGTAAATTCGGCAAAATCCTCCTCCGCCTCGCCGGAGATGGCTTCGGAGGCGGCAAAGGTAAAGTCATCGGAGCCCAGCAGGCCTTCAATGGTCGTGCCGGGGTTCTGCCAGAGAATATCCAGCAATTCGATGAAATCCCGGATAACCTCCCTGGGGGTAATGTTGGTGTCCGCGCCGATGCGCTCGTATTCCAGCCGGATAAAGCCGGCCAGATCCGTATCCGTCAGGGTGGGCTCGTAGCCGTACAGGCCGGCATGTATGGCGGAAAGCTTGCCGCAAAGGACCAGCATCTCCTCCGCCGTCAGCGGGTCCAGGCGGATGACCGGGGCCAGAAGGTCCCTGGCGCCGGGCCGGGAGAATTTCCCCTCCGAAAGCCTGGATTTCAGGGCCTCATAGCTGTAGATGCCCTTCCGCCTGTCCTCCAGGGCCTGGGGCGTGCAGCCCATGATGATGCCTAAGTACCGGGCCTTGCCCTGCAGGGTATCGTTGTACATGGTGAGGATTTTTTCGTAGTTGTACTGCCGGGTGATGGAATTGGGGATCTTGTAGATATTGACCAGCTCGTCCACCATAATCATCATCCCAGCGTAGCCCGCCAGCCGGAAAAAGACGGCGAAAAGCTTCAGGTAGTCATACCAGTCGTCATCGGTGATCAGGATGCTGACCCCCAGGTCCTCCCTGGCCTCCCGCTTCAGGGTGTATTCCCCCCGGAACCAGCGGATTACCTTCGCCTTGGTGTCGTCATCCCCGGACAGGTAGGCGTGGTAATAGGCGGAAATCAGACGGGCAAATTCGAAGCCGTGGACCAGCTCGTTCAACGAAGCGGTCACCTTCAGTATCTTTTTGTCCACCTCTGCCGCCAGGGCCGGATCCGCTAAAGAAAGCCCGGTTTCCGCCGCGGCCTCGCTCTGGACGGCGCTGATCCAGCGGTCCAGCACCAGGGTCAGGGCGCCGCCCTCGGGCCTGGTCTTGGTGGAAAGATTGCCGATAAGCTCCCGGTAGGTGGCCAGGCCCTGGCCCCTTGTGCCCGAGAGCCTGCGCTCCGGGGAAAGGTCCGCGTCCGCCACGATAAAGCCCCTGTCCATCACGTAATTGCGGATGGTCTGCAGAAGGAAGCTCTTGCCCGAGCCGTACCTGCCCACGATAAAGCGGAAGGAGGCGCCGCCTTCTTCAATGATGTCCACGTCATGGAGAAGGGCAGCTATCTCATTCTTCCTGCCCACGGTAATATAGGGAAGGCCGATTCTGGGCACCACGCCGCCCTTTAAGGAATTCAGCACGGCGGAGGCTATTCTTTTCGGCACTTTTCTGTTCTCATTCATCTGTATCCACTCCTGCAAGCTCCGCCAGCTCCCGGCGGTAGTCCTCGTATATTGAAAGCTGCTCATCCTCGCATTCCAGCACGCTGTCCCCGAAATAATCAAACAGGGCTTCGTTGATGTCGTCCGCCAGGATCGTGGGCATCAGCCCTTTTTCCCGCAGGAAGGCATCCGCATCCCCTCCCTGAAGCAGCAGGCGCACAAGGGCCAGCTCCGTCTCATTCAGGGGAAGCTCAGACGTCTGTCCCGCTGCGGGTTCTTCCGTATCTTTGTTTATCTCTTCGAAAAGCACGGGCTCTTCGGGTTCCGGCAGGCTTTCCGCGCTTTCCGCCGGCGTCTCCGGTAAGGAAAATTCCTTCTCCTCTTCGGTCAGCAGGCTTTCCCGGGTGACCGCCGCATCCTTACGAATCCGGTCAAGGCCGGCAAAATCAATGACAATCTTCGGCTTCGCCGCCTCTTCGACGGCTTTCCGGTCCGCCTCAAGGACGGTCTGCACAAAGGGGACGGCCCAGGCCTCCTCCTTCTTCTGCCGTAAGGGATGGCCCGTTTTCAGGTACAGCCGCAGCTGCCGGTCCGCCTCGTGGATAAGGCCTGCGAAAAGCTTCCTGTTGAAAAACAGCTTCTGGTAGCTCTCCACGAACCAGACACCCTCCCGGCGGATAAACCTCCGCACCGGATTGAGCACGTATTCCGCCCGCTCCGCCCTCTGGCGTTCGAAGAAAATCGCATTGCCCAGCGGGTGCCAGAGAAAAGCCTTCTTCCGGCCGAAGCATTCCGTAAAGAAATCCCTGCCGATGTGCCGGTAGGTTTTTACCGTATGCCGCCAGATTTCCGCAAAGAGGTGGGTTCCCCGTTCCTCCGCCTCCGCCGCAAGCCCTGCGGAAAGGGTCTTTTTGCCATAGAGGCAGCAAAGGGCGGCAACCACCTCCCCGTCGGTGCAGGCCTCCGGCACCTGCAGGATCACCAGGGCCTCGTCCTTCTTCCGGGTCTCCTCGTCCACAAAGCGTTCCGCCGTCTCCTTCGGAAACTTCATGACCACCGCATACTCCAGCATCCAGCGGGTCAGGTTCTTCTCCATGGCGGCATCGCCGTAGCCGGCGCCGAAGTAACGGGTTTTGAATTCCTGCAGCTTCTCCAGGCTTTCCTGCGGGGAAGCCGTACCGATGCCGTTGAGCAGCTCGTACAGGTAGAGGTAGACGTAGCAGGTGTTGCTTTTCTCCCATCTGCCTTTCCTTATCCCGGTACGCCAGGTAAAATACCCCCGCAGCTGGTCCGTGCCCAGGTCATGGTACACCGGAAAATAATGCAGCAGCTCCCCCTTCCAGGGGGCATCGTCCTCATAGTCCCGCATGAACATGCCCTGGAGATAGAAATTCCGGCATTTCTGGCGGAAGCTTCCGTCCCCCCGCTCATACAGCTTCTTCATCTGCCGTATCTGCGCGGGCACTTCCTTTTCCTTTGGCGGCGGCGTGTCCTTGCCGAAGGGAAGGAGGGTTTCCGTATAACTGCTTTTCCCCAGGCCGGTACTGCCCTCCAGCACGATCACCGCGCCTTCCCTGCTGTTTCGTACAAGTGCCCGGTCAAAGAGGCCAAATACCGTATCCTCCTCCGTCTGGCCGGTGAACCGTACCCCTGTCCAGTTCGCATTCTTCATCCGGAAGGGCCTGCCCAGATAAGGCGCCTTTTCCTCCCAGGGCTTTAAGCGGCCGCATTTAATGTCGCACAGCTGCACCTCTTCCCCGGTGGTCTCGTCCCACTGGCGGATAAGAAGGGCCGCCCATTTCCCCGAATCCGGGTCACAGAGCACGGAAAAGCCGGGAAATTCCTTCCATTTATGCTCTTCTTCGATATGATATTTTTCAAAGGCATAAGCCGTCAGGTCTTTGATTTCCATCATTCTCCGCTTTTTCCGTACAAAAGGCTGAAACAATAGTATTCCTTTAATTGTACCATACCTTTGAGGGAAATACAAAGGTCTCTTTTCTTTTAACGCAAAAAAGCAACGGGCTGTTTTTTCTTTCCTTTTTCCGGCAAACCATGTGGACAGACAGCCAAAAAAACGATATGATAAAAGTGACGCCGGCGGGTAAAAAGCTGCCGGCAAAACCCGGCATTTTATGTTTGTTTTCTTTTCATAACAGGGAGAACATCTTATGAAAAAGCTAAGGAAAAGAATCCTCATCGGCACCGCAGCGGCCCTGGCAGCCACAGGCTTTGTCGCCGGCTGCAACCGGCCCGAGTCTGTCTACGGCCCGCCGCCTGATGTGGAATACGAAAGCGTCAGCTCCTCTTCTGAAGAGGTGCCTTCCTCCGTGTCCTTCAGTCCCGAAGAGAACGACCCCGAATGCGTCTACGGTCCGCCCCCGGAGGATGAATACGAACCGGTTTCCCCGGCAGACTTCGATCCGGAAGAAAATATTCCCGAGGACGTTTACGGTCCTCCCTCATTTTTCGGTGAAGACGGAGACTGAAGTATGAAGACACAGACACAGGCGCTGAAGGAAAGCCATCTTCACCAGCTGGCGGACTACCGGAAGAAGCTTTATGCTTCCCCGATTCTTAAATACCTGTTTCTCGAACTGACCAGCCGCTGCAACGAGCACTGCCTCCACTGCGGGAGCAGCTGTGACGCAGCCGGCGGCTTTGAGCTGTCCGAAAAGCAATACGAAAAAATCCTGGACGATATCGCCCGGGATTTTGACGTGAACAATTTCCAGCTGTGCATCACCGGCGGAGAACCGCTCCTGCGCCGGGATTTCTTTGATATTTTAAACTACGCCGCGGACAAGGGGTATCACTGGGGCATGACCAGCAACGGTACCCTGATCGATGCGGCTGTGGCAAGGAAGCTGCACGAGGCCCGCATGGGCACCATTTCCATCTCCATCGACGGCCTGAGGGACAGCCATGACCGCTTCCGCCAGACCCCCGGCGGGTATGACAGGGCCATGGCCGGTATCGAGGCCCTCCTTAATGAAGGAGGTTTTCACCATGTGCAGGTGACCACCGTCATCAACCACAGCAACATGCACGAGCTGGATGCCCTTTACGACATCTTCTGCGGCATCGATATCGATTCCTGGCGGATCATCGGCATCGAGCCCATCGGCCGGGCGCTGGAGCACCCGGAGCTGATGCTGACCGGCGAGGACTACCGCTATCTCTTTGATTTCATCCGGGAAAAGCGGGCTGAAGACATGCCCCTGACCTACGGCTGCAGCCATTACCTGGGCCTGGATTATGAGCGGGAGGTGCGGCGGCATTATTTTATCTGCAATGCGGGCATTTATGCGGCTTCCATCACCTCCACCGGAGATATCGTCTCCTGCCTGGACATCGAAAGGCGGCCGGAAACCACCTTCGGAAACATCCTCACCGATAATTTCAAAGACGTCTGGGAGAAGGGTTTCCAAATCTTCCGGGGCGGTCTCGCAGAGAAAAGTGAAAAATGCGCTTCCTGCCGGCATCTGGAATTCTGCGCCGGCGGTGCCTGCCACAGCTGGGACTACGACCGGAATGAGCAGAGGATGTGCTTTAAAGATGTTTTGTTTTAGCTTGAACGATACATTTAAAATGGAGTATCGTTCAACAGAGGAGGAATCATCTTGACAGATTCTGAAATTCGTCAGGCTTTGAAAGCATTTGCAAATGAGATTTTTTCTATGAAGTCATCTGACGCGCTTTCTGTAAAAAAACGCTTGGATTCCTTCATAAAAGACAATAATGTTACCGCAGACCAGATGCAAGAGTTCGCAGAGTTAGGTGCGGGAGAAGAGTTGTATATGTTAATTAGTTAAACGAAAAAAACAGCACCCTCTGGGGTGTTTTTTTCGTAAGAGAATAAACTAATGGCAAAATATGTCATGGACAGAATTACTTGAACGATATATCAAAAATGGTGTATCGTTCAACAGAATAGCCAGCTTAAGTACAGCAGTAATCAACCTTCTCACCACGATTCTGCAGTATAAGCTGGCCAAGAAAATGAATGATGACTGAAAAGTCATCCGGAGGGGCCTCAAGCCCCTCCCCCTTCGGGGTAATATCAGTATAAACCATCAGGAGCAATCTTGCAACTAGGACGGTAGTCTTTTCAGAATTGACTTGATAATAACTATGAAAAGGTGCATGCTGAAGCCAGAACTAAAAAGCTGTTGAAAAGGGTAACTCGTATGAGACAACAGATTCCACAAGAAATAGCTGAAATGCAGATAAAACAATTGCCTTATCTTGAATTCAAAGAGGGTGAGGGCTTGGTTCTAAAACCAGATGCTCCGCAAGAGATAGTTGAGTCGAGAAAAATTACGCATGACTGGTATAAAAATCATGGCCGCAAGTAAAGATTACTAAGATCACCCCCGGGGTACTTTTATTGTTGCCAGTCATCTGATATGGTTAGGAAAGGCGGAAAATCCCTGCAATTTTCTTGAACGATACATTTAAAAAGGAGTATCGTCCAACAGAAACCACTTGCTCATCTTTGCTTCCTTACCTTTCTTATACAATTTCAAAGCTGTCTTTACCAGTCCTGCTGTTCACTGGTACCACCACCAGTTTGTAGTCAAGTGACCTCAGTATCTCGTTCAGCTTGTCTACTGTGATATTCTCACTTCTGAATCTATCGGTCAATACCCTGGGAATTACTCCCATCTTTCTAGCCAGTTCATTTGTTCTGACTTCTTTGATTGTCATTATCTGTTTTATGAGTTCTCCTGTCTTCATTTGATTTCTCCTTTTATGGTTAATAAAGCACGGTTAGATTCGTGTTGACAACTTGAACAATACATTAAACTGGAATATCGTTCAACTTCAAAGTATTTAATCATCATGCTCTTCAGTACACTTTTCTTTAAATCCTTCCGGATCTATCAGATGATATTTTTTACGGACTTCTTTTTCTATTTCCAATGCCATTTCATATGCTTTATCCCGCTCTATACCGGCCCAGCGAATCAAGCCGGTCAATTCAGCTGTGCTTAACATTCTGACTGCATCCTCATTATTGAACAAAGCTACGGCCTTATTGACAAACTCTTTTCGTTCTGCCGGGGCATTGGTATCCTTCAGAACTTCTTCTCTTTATATAAATCTCTGACTTCTTCCAGCATCCGTATCACCTTCCCGTTTTTTTTTCTTATCTTATCATACAATATCCACTGTATATACCATAACTTGAACCTGCACCGAAAATGGTGTATTGTCAACATAGGATTATTGCAAAGGAAACGTCCGGAAACAGGAGGAAATAAACATGCTGAGAAGCGCGGATATCGAAGCGATTAAAAAACTGGAGCTTGCCTACCCGGCGGTTGCCATAAAGTTCCGTTTTGAGAAGCCGGAGGCGCCCCACTACGAGGGTGAAAAGCTGGCCTTCTGCCAGTATGTGAAATACACCCAGGATACGGAAAAGCATTTCTATACCGATATGAATGATGACGCCTGCTACGGCAAGCTGGTTCTCGGTATGGAAGAGCTGTCCCCGGTTACCGGCAGCGGCCAGGCCGGCTATGATTTCGGCTGCTACAAAACCCCTGCGGCCAACCAGCAGCTGTACCAGAAGCTGCCCATCCTGGTTCCCCATACCGTCCGCTATGTGGAATTCTGCCCCGCTGTCACCTGTGACTTCGATCCGGATCTCCTGTTCTTCGTAGCGGATTTCCCCCAGTCTGACATTATCATGCGGGCAACCAGCTACATTTCCGGCGATCTCTGGGAATCCAAATCCTCTCCGGTCATAAGCTGTGCCTGGATGTACGCCTATCCGATGATTTCCGGAAAGGTCAATCACATCACCACCGGCTTCTATCACGGCCTGAAACGCAGGAAAGCCTATCCGGCGGGCCTGCGGATGATCTCCATCCCCTTCCCGAAATTCCCGGAATTCTTCCAGGCCTTAGAGGAAATGGACTGGACCCTCATCGCTTTCCGCGAGGACGAGGAAAGCAAAGAAGAGCTTGCAAGAAGAATGGCCCACTGGCAGGAAATGGCCGAAGAAATCGGCGGACACGTGGACCTGAAATAACAATATTCATACACAGTAAAAATCCCGGGAAGCGGCTTACGCTGCCCGGGATTATATTGATCAGAAATGCCCTGCAAACCTGATAATGAGAAATCCGTATCTTATTTTTTCGCCGGATTCCTGTCCTCGCAGGGTACGCCCACCAGGCATTTGCCGCAGAATCCGCCGCCCAGCGTCTCCCTGATATAGCCGGCCTGGCCTGCGCATTTCATTAAGTTCCGCAGATACTCCATGGTGATGGCCTTCGCCGGACAGCGCTTTGTGCAGGCGCCGCAGCGAATGCAGTTGTCGTAAAGGCCGGTATATGCCCGGGGCGTCGGCTCCAGCTTCAGATCCATAAGAAGGGTCGCCAGGGTACCGCAGCAGCCCTTATCCGTAATGAGATGTCTGTGAACGCCGAAGGTGCCAAGTCCCGCCGCATAAAGCGCGTGCCGGTTGGACCAGGCACCGGAAAAATGAAGGTCCTGCTCCTCTCCGCTCATAACCGGAACCGGATTCATGGTAAATGCCGGATCCCTGTGGGGAAGATGGGTTTTCACCCCTGCCTTTTCCAGCTTTCCAATAAGGATATCCAGAAACTGCTCCGCCATCTGCATGCCCTGGGGATAGCCGTTGTTCCAGGCCTCATCCGTCAGCTCCGTGGAAGCGCGGTGTCTTTTCCGGATTTCGGCATCAAAGGGGAAGAAAAAGCCGACAACCGTCTGCGCGTCCTCCATCCATTCCTTCGGCGTCCTGACATTTTCCCCGATGGCAGCCGGGTCCTTGTACTGTTCAAAAAGCGGATCCTGCGCATCCGCAAAGCCGGTCAGGGGTTCCTCCTGCACCGGTAAATCCACTTTTTCCTCCGGCAGATGCACGTTATGCTCCGGCAGCTCGGTAAAGGCCTCCTTTACCAGCTTCAGAAATTCTTCTTTGTTCATCAATGATCGTTGTCCTCCGTTTTCCTGCTTTTCCCAGTCTATGTACCGTTGTATTGTAGCGTATCCCGAAAAGAAAAGCATGCCTTAAACCATACAAAAAAGGCCCTGCATAAAGCAGGACCTTTTGTTTGTTGAAAAAGAAATGCGGCTCTTTAGTTGCCGTTGTTCTTGTCTTCCATGGTGTAACCTTCGGTTTCACCGGCCTGAAGGGCCTCGGAAGCGCCGTCAGCCAGAGGCTGTGCGTTCAGAGCATCGGTCATCATCTGCATCTGGGTGTCATGATCAAGGGTAGCAACTACAGCGTTGATCTTTTCGGTCAGCTCGGTGTTGCCCTTCTGAATCGGGATGCCTGCGCAAAGAGCGGAAAGCTCTACGTCAAAGCCCTTGCCTTCATCGAAGGTAACCCAGGTCAGATCCGGGTTGGAGATGCAGGCGGACTGAGCCTCGGAAAGGCCGGTGATAACCGCATCAACTTTGCCGGAAGCTAAAGCAACGAAGCACTCCGGAAGTCCGCTTAAGCAGGGCTCAGCCTGGACATTCGGGATCTGGTCGATGAGGGGAGTCCAGATGGTAGCGATCTGGGTGGTAACCTTCGCGCCGCTGAAGTCCTCAAGAGATTTGGCGTTTACATACGGGCCATCCTTACGAACTGCCATGATGCAGCCGTTGTTCCAGTAGAAATCAGAGAAATCTACGGATTTCAGTCTCTCCTCGGTAACACCAAGGGTGGAGATGCAG
>CADBNF010000107.1 GCA_902796005.1 uncultured Lachnospiraceae bacterium
TGGGGCCTACAGGGCTCGAACCTGTGACCCTCTGCTTGTAAGGCAGATGCTCTCCCAGCTGAGCTAAGACCCCATACCTGTGCTTCACAAGCTGAATGAGATTATAAGACGAAACACCATTGTTTGTCAACAAAAAAATAATGAAAATCGCAGAGACTTGTGTAGAAACGGTGAAAACCCTCATAAATGATAAAAATAGACAATAAAACGCTTGATGTTTTGGTGAAAATGTTGTATGGTAGGCTTTGACAGCCTATGCAGAGGCGGGGATTCCCGCTGGTTTTACAGGAAGGAAAAGGGAAAAACATGGCAGACTATATCAAGCTGGATGAGGTTTTCGGAGAAAATGTGTTCAATGATGCCGCCATGCAGCAGCGTCTTCCCAAGAAAATATATACGAAGCTTCGGGAGGTCATCGAGTCCGGCGGAGAGCTGGATACGGAGACGGCCGATGTTATTGCCCATGAGATGAAGGAATGGGCCATGGAGAAGGGTGCAACCCATTATACCCACTGGTTCCAGCCCCTGACCGGATTTACGGCGGAGAAGCATGATTCCTTCCTCTCCACACCCCTGGAATCAGGCAAGGCGCTGATGAGCTTTTCCGGCAAGGAACTGATAAAAGGAGAGCCGGATGCCTCCTCCTTCCCCTCCGGAGGACTGCGGGCCACCTTTGAAGCCCGGGGCTACACCGCCTGGGACTGCACTTCGCCTGCTTTCGTCCGTCAGGACGCGGCCGGGGCCACCCTGTGCATCCCCACTGCCTTCTGTTCCTACAACGGAGAAGCGCTGGATGAGAAAACACCGCTGCTGCGGTCCATGCAGGCCCTGAATATCCAGGCGAAAAGACTGCTGGGCCTTTTCGGCAGAGAGGTGAAAAAGGTTACGGCCTACGTCGGCGCGGAGCAGGAATACTTTGTAGTCAATGCTGAGAAATTCAAAAAGCGCAAGGACCTGATTTACTGCGGCCGCACCCTTTTCGGCGCCATGCCGCCGAAGGGCCAGGATTTGAACGACCATTATTTCGGCACCATCCGGCAGAGAATTGCCGGCTTCATGAAGGACGTGAACTACGAGCTCTGGAGAATGGGCGTGCCGGCCAAGACCCAGCACAATGAAAATGCACCGGCCCAGCATGAGCTGGCGCCCATCTATACCAAGGCCAATGTGGCCGTGGATCATAACCAGCTGGTGATGCAGACCCTCAAAAGGGTGGCATCCGCCCACGGCTTCAAATGCATTCTCCATGAGAAGCCCTTTGCCGGCGTCAACGGCTCCGGCAAGCACAACAACTGGTCCCTGACCACCGATGACGGGGTAAACCTTCTGGATCCCGGAAAGACCCCCCATGACAATATCCAGTTTCTGCTGATCCTTTCCTGCGTGGTCAAGGCGGTGGACCGCCATGCCGGCCTCTTAAGGGAATCGGCGGCAAACCCGGGCAATGACCTCCGCTTAGGCGCGGACGAAGCCCCGCCGGCCATTATTTCCATCTTCCTTGGCGAGCAGCTGGAGGATGTGGTGGAACAGCTGATTTCCACCGGCACCGCGACCCGGAGCAAGAAGGGCGGCGTGCTTTATACCGGCGTGAATTCCCTGCCCGAGCTGTACAAGGACGCCACCGACAGGAACCGGACCTCGCCCTTTGCCTTTACCGGCAACAAATTCGAGTTCCGCATGGTGGGGTCTCAGGACTCCATCGCCGCCGCGAACATCGTGCTGAATACCATCATTGCCGAAGCCTTTTGTGAAGCCTGCGACGAGCTGGAGACGGCGGAAAGCTTTGATACCGCGCTGCATGAAGTCATCCGCAGGAATTTCAGCGAGCACAGCAGGGTGATTTTCAACGGCAACGGCTATGCAAAGGCATGGAAGGAAGAGGCTGCCCGCCGCGGCCTGCCGAACCTGCCCACCATGGTTTCCGCCATCCCCGAGCTGACGAAGCCGGAGTCGGTGGAGATGTTCGAGCGCTTCGGCGTCTTTACCCGCAATGAGCTCGTTTCCAGGGCAGCGGTCAAATACGATGTTTTTGCCAAAACCAGGAGCATCGAGGCGAAGACCATGATCAACATGGCCCGGAAACAGATTATTCCCGCGGTTATCCGCTATACAAAGACCCTGGCCGAGGACATTAACCAGCTGAAGGCCGCAGGCTTCGACGAGGTGAGCGTGCAGACCACGCTGCTGCACCAGATCAACCGGTACCTGACCGAGAGCTTCAACGCCCTGGTTTCCCTGGAGGAGAAGGACCAGGCGGCGGCCGACATCGAAGACGTGGAGAAACTCGCGGCGTATTACATCAATACCGTGGTTCCTGCCATGGATGCCTTAAGACGGCCCGTGGACCAGCTGGAAATGCTGGTGGACAAGGCGGCCTGGCCCATGCCTTCCTACGGCGACCTGATGTTTGAAGTGTAGGAAATCCGTTTCCGACAACAGAGAACAAGAAAGGAAGAGATGTTAAGAATGATTTCCAACCAGATTATTCAGAATACGGTGGAAGGACTGAAAATCATTTCCGGCGTCAGCCTGGCGGTCGTAGACCGGGACGGACGGCTGACGGCTTCTACTTTTTCTTCCGGAGAAGAAAAGATTATATCCGGCGCAAGGAGATACATCGAGTCCGGCGGCAATTACTCTTCGGAGATTTTCCGCTTTTTCCGGGTAACCGAGGATCGGAATCTGGAGTTCCTGGTGGTGGCGGACGCCACGGCCAGGGAAGGGGAGATGATCGGACAGATCGCTTCCTTCCAGCTTTCCGAACTGAGCGCGGCCTACAAGGAAAAACTGGACAGAGACAGCTTTATCAAGAACCTTCTTCTTGACAATCTCCTGCTGGTTGATATATTTAACAGAGCCAAAAGACTCCGCATCGATACCTCCGCAAGGAGGGTGGCGTTTATCCTTGAAGCCAATCCCACAGGCGACAAGGGGACCCTGGACAACATCAAAAGCCTGTTCGGCAGCAAATCCGACTTCGTTACCGCGGTGGACGAAACAGGCATCATTATCATCAAGACACTGGATCCCGGACAGGAGAACGCCCAGGCGGAGAAAACCGCCGCTGACATCATGGCTGCCGCCGGAAGCGAGGGTGATACCCAGACCCGCATCGCCTACGGCACCATCGTCAGTGAACTGAAGGATATTTCCCGGTCCTACAAGGAAGCGAAGATGGCTCTGGATGTAGGCAGAATCTTCTTTGCCGAGAAGGATATCATTGCCTACAGCTCCTTAGGCATTGGCCGGCTGATTTACCAGCTGCCCATACCTCTGTGCAAGATGTTTATCCGTGAGATTTTTGCTGCGAAATCACCGGATGAATTTGACGAAGAAACCATCAACACCATCAATAAGTTCTTTGAGAACAACCTGAATGTGTCAGAGACCAGCCGTCAGCTGTACATTCACAGAAATACCCTGGTTTACCGTCTGGACAAGCTGCAGAAGATGACCGGACTGGACCTTCGGGTATTTGAAGACGCGATTACCTTCAAGATTGCCCTTATGGTGGTCAAATACATGAAATACATGGAGACCGTGGATTATTGATAAGGGCTGCGGAAACAGGCCCGGGAAAAATTTTCCGGCAGGCATCCGAAGAAGAAGCATCGCGAAATCAATAGGAGGAAACTCATGATCACATTGGAAGGCGTTACCAAAAGCTACGATGTGGGCCATACCGCCATCGACAATGTTTCCCTGCACATTGACAAGGGAGAATTTGTCTTTGTCGTGGGAGCATCAGGCTCCGGCAAGTCCACATTCATCAAGCTTCTGCTGCGGGAACTGGAGGCCACAAAAGGCAGCATTACCGTCAACGGGCAGAAGCTGGAGAACCTGAAACAGAAGAATATTCCCAAGTACCGCAGAGGCCTGGGCGTCGTTTTCCAGGATTTCCGTCTGTTAAAGGACAGGAACGTATACGAAAACGTGGCATTTGCCCAGCGGGTTATCGAGAAGCCCAACCGGACCATCAAGAAGAGGGTTCCCGAGGTGCTCACTCTGGTGGGCCTTGCGGACAAGTACAAATCCTTCCCGATGGAGCTTTCCGGCGGCGAGCAGCAGAGAGTGGCCCTGGCCCGTGCCCTGGTGAACCGTCCGGACATCCTTCTGGCCGATGAGCCCACCGGCAACCTGGACCCGAAAAACTCTGCGGAAATCATGAAGCTGCTGGAAGAAATCAACATCCGGGGCACCACCGTCGTGGTGGTTACCCACAACCGGGAAATTGTAAATGCCATGAGGAAAAGGGTTATCCGTCTTCGGAAAGGCGTCGTAATCAGTGACGAAAAAGAAGGTGTTTACATTGAGGATTAGTACAGTTGGCTACAGTGCCCGTCAGGGTATCAAGAATATCGGCAGAAACAAAATGTTTTCCGTGGCTTCCATTGCCACCATGTGCGCCTGTATTTTCCTTTTCGGACTGTTCTTCTCCATCGTGCTGAATTTCAGTTTCATCCTGAAGAACATCGAAACCAATGTAGGCATCACCGTATTCTTCGAGGAAGGCCTGCCCCAGGACCAGATCAACAGGATCGGCCAGGAGCTCCTCAACCAGGTGGATGTGGTTAAGGAATGCAATTACATTTCCGCGGACGAAGCCTGGGCTTCCTTTGCGGACCGTTACTTCGACGGCAACGAAGTGGCAGCGGAAGGCTTCAAGGACAACAAGGACAATCCCCTGGCCAATTCCGCCCACTATGAAGTCTACGTCTATCAGATCGAGCAGCAGAACGAGCTGGTTTCCCAGATTCGCTCCATGCCCGGTGTCCGGGATGTAAAACAGTCGGAACAGGCATCCAAGGCACTGACGGCTGTGAACAAGATGGTAGCCACCATATCGGTCATTGTCATCGCCGTACTCCTGGTCGTCTCGGTATTCCTCATCGGCAATACCGTAGCCATGGGTATTGCGGTAAGGCGGGAAGAGATCGCCATCATGAAATACATTGGCGCCACCAATGCCTTCATACGGCTGCCCTTCTTCCTGGAGGGTATCATCATCGGCTTTATCGGCGCGGCAATCCCGCTGGTTGCCCTGTATTTCCTGTATCAGAAGGCAGTGGAATACATCCTTCACCGTTTCTCCGTTATCGGAGATTTCATGAACGGCCTGATGCCGGTTAACCAGGTATTCATCATCCTGATTCCGGTGGGCCTGATTCTGGGTATGCTCATCGGCTTTATCGGAAGCTCGATAACCATCAGAAAGCATCTGAACGTATAAGCAAGGCTGATCCGGGGCTTTCCGTTACGGAAGGCCCCGGTATGATCTTCAGGGTAGAAATTCATGGACGAAAATACTAAGATGACCGGAAAGCGCCGGCTTTCTCCGCTTACGGCCTTTATTCTGGGAATTGTGGTCACACTGGTGGCTGGTGCTGCCGTCAATCTGCTTACTTCCCGCTTCGGTGATAAGGAAAGTCCCCATTCCCGGGCGACGACGCAGAAAATCCAGGTCATTGAGCGGGTGATAGACCAGAAATACATGGGGGATATTGACAGGCAGAAGATGACCGACTATATGCTGGTGGGCCTGGTTGCCGGCCTGGAGGACCCCTATTCCACTTATTACACCAAGGAAGAATATGAGATGGTCCAGCAGAGCCAGAGCGGTGTCTTCAAGGGCATCGGCGCCACCATCAGTCTTCAGGAGGACGGTACCCATAAAATCACGGACATCATCCCGGGCTCTCCCGCGGAAAAGAACGACCTGCGCATCGGCGACATCCTGATTTCCGTGGACGGACAGCCCTGCGAGGGCCTGACCCTTACGGAGGTGGTCTACAATATCCGCTACTCGGCAGAGGACGTGGTGACGATTGTGGTGGAAAGAGAGGGAGAAGAGTTGTCCTACGATATCACCAAGGATTACGTCAATGATATTTCCGTGCGGTACGAACCGCTGGAGGACGACATCGGCTATATCCGGATTACCGCCTTCAACCAGAATACACCGGAGCAGTTCACCGAGGCTCTGGACGAGCTGCTGAACCGGCAGGGGGTAAAAAGACTGATCTTTGACCTGCGGGGAAATCCCGGCGGCCTGCTGTCCAGCGTCTGTGAGATGTGCCGGCAGCTTCTGCCGAAGGGCCTGGTCTGCTATGCGGAGGACAAGGAAGGAAACCGGGAGGAATACGCCTGCGACGGCAAATCCGAGCTGCAGCTTCCCGCGGTTATCCTGATTAATGAAAACAGCGCCAGCGCGGCGGAGATTTTCGCCGGGGCCATGCAGGATTACGGCAAAGCGGTTCTGGTGGGCACCACCAGCTTCGGCAAGGGCATCATCCAGAATGCCTTCACCCTGTATGACGGCAGTGTGCTCAAGCTGACCATCGCCCATTATTATACGCCCAACGGACGTGACATCCATGGCGTGGGCATTGCCCCGGACGTGACGGAGGAAGACCCGGAGAAGCAGCTGGATGCGGCAATCCGGGAAGTGAAGAAATTATAATCAGTGCAGATAACTCCGGCATTCCAGCATCTGGTCCCTGAGCTCCGCAGCCTCCTCGAAATTCAGGTCGGCGGCGGCCTTTCGCATCTGCTTTTCGATGCGGGCGATGAGCTTTTCCAGCTCCTTGCGGCTCATGGATTCCGGATCCTTTTCCAGGTTCACGGTGGTGGTGGCGATTTCCTTCTTTATACTGATGAGGTCACGCACCGCCTTCTGGATGGTGGTGGGCGTAATGTTGTGCTCTTTGTTGTATGCCTCCTGGAGGGTACGCCGGCGGGCGGTTTCGTCCATGGCATATTTCATGGAGTCGGTGATGCTGTCCGCATACATGATGACCCGGCCCTCGGAATTCCGGGCAGCCCGGCCGATGGTCTGGATCAGGGAGGTGCCGGAACGCAGGAAGCCCTCCTTGTCCGCATCCAGGATGACCACCAGGGCGATTTCGGGAATGTCCAGGCCCTCCCGCAGGAGGTTGATGCCCACCAGAACGTCGAATTCGTCCAGGCGCATGTCCCGGATGATTTTCGTCCGCTCCAGGGCGTCGATGTCCGAGTGGAGGTACCGGACGCGGATGTCCGCACCCTTCATGTAGTCCGTCAGGTCCTCCGCCATCCGTTTGGTCAGGGTGGTGACCAGGATCTTGTGGTGTTCGGCGGTTTCCTTACGGATTTCCCCGATAAGGTCGTCGATCTGGCCGGCGCTCGGCCGTACCTCCACCGCCGGGTCCAGAAGGCCTGTGGGACGGATAACCTGCTCCGCCCGCAGCAGCTCGTGCTGTTCCTCATATTCCCCCGGCGTGGCGGAGACGAAGAGCAGCTGGTTGATGCGGTCCTCGAATTCCGTAAAGCTTAAGGGCCGGTTGTCCAGGGCGGAGGGCAGGCGGAAGCCGTAGTCCACCAGGGTGGTTTTCCTGGACCGGTCGCCGGCATACATGCCGCCGATCTGGGGCACGGTCTTGTGGGACTCGTCGATGATGATAAGAAAATCATCCGGGAAGAAATCCATCAGGGTGTAGGGCGGCTGGCCCGGCTCCAGGCCGGACAGGTACCGGCTGTAGTTCTCGATGCCGGAGCATACGCCGGTCTCCCGGAGCATTTCGATGTCGAAGGAGGTCCGCTCCTCGATGCGCTGGGCCTCGATGAGCTTGTCCTCGTGCCGGAAATATTTCACCCGTTCCACCATGTCCGCCTCGATTTCCTTACAGGCCTCCAGAATGGTCTCCTGGGGCACCACGTAATGGGAGGCGGGGGCGATGGCCACGTAATTCAGCTCCGCGAGGATTTCCCCGGTCAGAAGGTCGATGGAGGTGATACGGTCGATTTCGTCACCGAAAAATTCGATGCGGACGGCGGTATCGCTGTGCTCCGCCGGCACCACCTCCAGGGTGTCGCCCCGGACACGGAAGGTACCCCGGTGGAAATCCATTTCATTTCTCTCATACTGGATATCAATGAGCTCCCGGATGACGTCGTCCCGGTCCTTTTCCATGCCGGGCCGCAGGGAAATGATCATTTTCTCATAATCCTTGGGGCTGCCCAGGCCGTAGATGCAGGACACGGAGCTGACGACGATGACGTCCCTTCTTTCCATTAAGGAAGAGGTGGCGGAAAGCCGGAGCTTGTCGATTTCGTCATTGACGGAGGAATCCTTGGCGATGTAGGTGTCCGAGGAGGGCACGTAGGCCTCCGGCTGGTAGTAATCATAATAGGAAACAAAATATTCCACCGCGTTTTTCGGGAAAAACTCCTTGAATTCCCCGTACAGCTGGGCCGCGAGGGTTTTGTTGTGGGCAATGATGAGGGTGGGCACGTTCAGGGCGGCAATGATATTTGCCATGGTGAAGGTCTTGCCCGAACCGGTCACGCCCAGGAGGGTCTGGAACTGGTTGCCGGCCCTGAAGCCCTCCGTCAGCTCTTTTATGGCCTCCGGCTGGTCGCCGGTGGGACTGTAGGGAGAAACAAGCTCGAAATGATCCATATCTGTCTCCTTTTCCTGTCGGATTTTCCTGCTCATCACTCTATCACGCAGGGAAAAACCCGTCAAGATTTTGCTTGACAAGCAAATTTCCCGTTAGTATAATAATCGGGCGTGCATGCGAATGCGCTTTCTTTTGCTGTGCGCAGAATAAATGTAAAAAAGCAGCCTTATCATTACAATAAGGAGGAATCAGGAATGCCTACATTTAACCAGTTAGTACGTAAGGGCCGTGAAACTTCCGTAAAGAAGTCCACAGCACCGGCTTTACAGAGAAGCTTTAACTCTCTGAAGAAGAAGGCAACGGATATGTCTTCTCCCCAGAAGAGAGGCGTATGTACTGCAGTTAAGACCGCTACCCCCAAGAAGCCGAACTCCGCACTTCGTAAGATCGCCAGAGTACGTCTTTCCAACGGCATTGAGGTTACCAGCTATATTCCCGGCGAAGGCCACAACCTTCAGGAGCACAGCGTTGTCCTCATCCGCGGCGGCAGGGTTAAAGACCTTCCCGGTACCCGTTACCACATCATTCGTGGTACCCTGGATACCGCAGGTGTTGCAAACCGCAGACAGGCCCGTTCCAAATACGGCGCCAAGAAACCGAAAAAGAAATAATAGGGACGGGATTGTTCCGTTCGTAAACCGCGGCGTAAAGAAGGCCGCGTAAGTTACAGAAGAACTGATTGGAAAAAGTATCACTGTTATGGTTGATGAAGCGGGATTCCAACCTGGAAAAAGGCTGCTTGAGGTTAGGAAATACCGGCGCTGAACACATTCAGACTTTAGAATAAGCCATACAAAATGTGAGTACCTGTGATCTGATCATATATGATTAAGGAGGGAAGTAACGTGCCACGTAAAGGACATGCCCAGAAAAGAGAAGTTCTGGCAGATCCCATGTACAACAATGTGGTGGTAACCAAGCTTATCAACAACATCATGCTTGATGGTAAGAAGGGTATTGCCCAGAAGATTGTATACGGTGCATTTGCCAAGATGGAACAGAAGACCGGCAAGCCGGCTCTGGAAGTTTTTGAAGAAGCCATGAACAACGTTATGCCTGTTCTGGAAGTTAAGGCGAGACGTATCGGCGGCGCCACCTACTAGGTGCCCATCGAGGTCCGCGCTGACAGACGTCAGGCCCTCGCCCTTCGCTGGATTACCATGTTCTCCAGAAAGAGAAGCGAGAAGAAGATGGAAGACAGACTGGCCAACGAGCTCATGGATGCGATGAACAATACCGGTTCATCCGTAAAGAGAAAAGAAGATATGCACAGAATGGCAGAGGCCAACAAGGCATTTGCTCATTATCGATTCTAAGGAGGATAACCGTTGGCTGGAAGAGAATATCCGTTAGAGCGTACGCGAAACATCGGTATTATGGCGCATATCGATGCGGGTAAGACTACCCTTACCGAAAGAATCCTGTATTATACCGGTGTCAACTACAAGATTGGGGATACTCATGAAGGCACGGCCACCATGGACTGGATGGAGCAGGAGCAGGAGAGAGGCATAACCATTACTTCTGCAGCAACAACCTGTCACTGGACACTCCAGGAATTCGGTAAGAATAAACCGGGAGCACTGGAACACCGGATTAACATCATCGACACCCCCGGACACGTGGACTTTACCGTAGAGGTAGAAAGATCCTTACGTGTTCTGGACGGCGCTGTCGGCGTGTTCTGTGCCAAAGGCGGTGTTGAACCTCAGTCTGAAAACGTATGGAGACAGGCTGATACCTATAATGTTCCCCGTATGGCGTTCATCAACAAGATGGACATCCTCGGAGCAGATTTCTATGGTGCGGTAGAACAGATCAGAACCAGGCTGGGCAAGAATGCCATTATCACCCAGCTGCCCATCGGCAAGGAAGATACCTTCAAGGGCATCATCGACCTGTTCGAGATGAAGGCGTACATTTACAATGACGACAAGGGCGACGATATAACCATCACCGACGACCTCGGCGATATGGCAGACGATGCCGAGCTTTACCGTTCGGAGCTGGTGGAAAAGATCTGCGAGCTGGACGACGACCTGATGGAACGGTTCATCATGGATGAGGTTCCGGAGGTTGACGAGCTCAAGGCCGTTCTGCGTAAGGCGACCTGCGAATGTACAGCGGTTCCCGTATGCTGCGGTTCCGCCTACAGGAACAAGGGCGTGCAGAAGCTGCTGGATGCGATCCTTGAGTATATGCCGGCCCCCACAGATATCCCGCCCATCGACGGCGTGGACCTGGACGGCGAGCCGGTTGTCCGTCATTCATCCGATGAAGAGCCGTTCTCCGCGCTGGTGTTTAAGATTATGACCGATCCCTTCGTGGGTCGTCTGGCCTACTTCAGGGTATATTCCGGTACCGCAAATGCCGGCTCCTACATCCTGAATGCCACCAAGGACAAGAAGGAACGTGTCGGACGTATCCTTCAGATGCATGCAAATAAGCGTGCAGAGCTGGAAAAAGTATATTCCGGCGATATCGCCGCAGCCATCGGCTTCAAATTCTCCAGCACAGGTGATACCATCTGTGATCCCCAGCATCCGGTTATCCTGGAGTCCATGGAATTCCCGGATCCCGTTATCGAGCTGGCGATCGAGCCCAAGACCAAAGCCGGTCAGGGCAAGCTGGGTGAAGCGCTGGCGAAGCTGGCAGAGGAAGACCCGACCTTCCGGGCTACCACCAATCCCGAGACCGGGCAGACCATCATTGCCGGCATGGGCGAGCTGCACCTTGAAATTATCGTCGACAGACTTCTGCGTGAATTCCACGTGGAGGCCAATGTAGGCGCCCCGCAGGTTGCCTACAAGGAGACCATTACCGGGGAAGCCGATGTGGACAGCAAATATGCCAGACAGTCCGGCGGCCGCGGCCAGTATGGTCACTGTAAGGTCAAATTCTCCCCGATGGATGCGAATGCGGAGACAACCTACGAATTCGAATCCACGGTTGTGGGCGGCGCGATTCCCAAGGAATACATCCCCGCAATCGGAGAGGGTATCGAGGAAGCCATGCGCTCCGGTATCCTGGGCGGCTACCCCGTGGTTGGCGTACATGCCAATGTCTATGACGGTTCCTATCATGAGGTTGACTCCTCCGAGATGGCCTTCCATATCGCCGGCTCCCTTGCCTTTAAGGAAGCCATGGCAAAGGCGAAGCCCGTCCTTCTGGAGCCCATCATGAAGGTGGAGGTTTCCACACCGGAAGACTACATGGGTGATGTCATCGGCGATATCAATTCCAGAAGAGGCCGTATCGAATCACTGGACGATGTGGGCGGCGGGAAAATGGTCCGTTCCTTCGTACCGCTGTCAGAGATGTTCGGCTATGCCACCGACTTAAGGTCCAAGACCCAGGGCCGCGGCAACTACTCCATGTTCTTCGATCACTATGAACAGGTGCCGAAGAATGTGCAGGAGAAGCTTCTGGACGCCAAGAAATAAGCAGCAGCCTGAGATTTTAGGCGCTGACCAAAGACTTTTTGCTTGCATAAAGGGCGGAAATCAAATATAATGTAGCCCGGCAGGCTTTTAAAAGAATGAAAAACAATATTCTATTTATGATTCCCTAAGGAGGACAATTTCAAATGGCAAAGGCTAAATTCGAAAGAAGCAAACCCCATTGTAACATTGGTACCATCGGTCACGTTGACCATGGCAAAACCACTCTTACCGCTGCCATCACCAAGACCCTGCATGAAAGACTTGGACTTGGCCAGTACGTAGAGTTTGATAAGATTGATAAAGCTCCCGAAGAGAGAGCCCGTGGTATAACGATCTCCACCGCTCACGTTGAGTATGAGACCGCAAACCGTCACTATGCTCACGTGGACTGCCCCGGCCACGCTGACTATGTTAAGAA
>CADBNF010000108.1 GCA_902796005.1 uncultured Lachnospiraceae bacterium
GGGTTCGAATCCCATATGCTCCACAAAGAAAGGCTTCTCCTTTGGAGAAGCCTTTTTTCTTTGCTTTATTCTTCCCTTTTCCCCTCGGAAGGCTTCGGTTCAGCGTGTTCCGAAAGGTCCGGAAGGGGACCGGTGGTCATATCGGGCATGTCCAGGGTGATGTTTCCGGTAAGCTGTATGCTTCCGGTTTTGTTGAGCTTGCCGGTCTGGCCCGGCTTTTCCGGATTCGGCAGCTTCCCGGTGGTGTCCCTGGTCCGGGCAGGTTTGTCCTGCTTTCCGGCAGCCTCCCGCAGATTTTCGGGATTCGGCAGCTTCTCGGTCTTACCCGTTCTGGGGGCGTATTTCAGGGGGCCGGTGTATTTGCCTGCCTGCTTTGCCAGGGCCGGATCCGTATACTTGATTTCCTCAAGCTGCGGGCTGCGTTCCGCGCCGCCGGCGGCTTTTCTTGCCTTCTTCCTGGCCAGCCGGCTGGGCAGGTTCGCAATGAAATAGACAAACCGCGAAATATACCGCAGTGCCGGCTCGGTAATGATGGAGAAGATGACAAAGAGCATGATGCATCGTACGGACATGCCGTAGATGGCAAACAAATCCTTCAGGAAGACAAGGCAGAACAGGAAGCCTGCAATACAGATGGCATAGATGCCTGTCTTTATCTTATTCATGGGGAGCATGATCCGGAAGAGGATCATGAAGCCCACGATGGCCAGCAGGATGGTGGAGGCGGTGGAAATATCCGTGGTGCCCACGTTGAAGCCTTCACCGTAAATCAGCAGCGCACCGATAATCAGAAAATTCGTCAGTCCGGCAGGCAGGGCCCGCAGGAGGATATTCGGAAGGAACTTTCCCTTGATCAGATTGTTGTTGGGAATCTGGGAAAGGAGGAAGCCCGGCAGACCGATGGTAAACATACTGATAAGGGAGATCTGGGAGGGCTCCAGGGGATAGTTCAGGGCGAATATAATGGAGAATACGGACAGCAGCAGGGAGAAGATATTCTTCACCAGGAACAGGCTGCCGGAACGCTCCATGTTGTTGACCACCCGCCGGCCTTCCATAACCACGTCGGGCATCCTGGAGAAATCGGACTCCAGAAGCACCAGATGGGAGACCGAAGCGGCGGCTTCGCTGCCCGAGGCCATGGCCACGGAGCAGTCCGCATCCTTAAGGGCCAGCACGTCGTTGACACCGTCGCCGGTCATGGCCACGGTATGGCCATCTGCCTTCAGCGCCTTGACGAACATTCTTTTCTGGTTGGGGGTTACCCGGCCGAAAACGGTATAATGGCGGACGGCTTCCGCCAGCATCTCATAGGTGGTCAGCGTGGATGCATCCACGTACCGGTGGGCATTGGCAATGCCTGCGTCAATGGCCACACGGGATACGGTGACAGGATTGTCGCCGGAAATAACGATGATGCGCACACCCTGTTCCGCGAAAAAGTGGAAGGTGGGTACGGCATTTTTCCGAATGGGGTTGGAGAGGGTCACCAGGCACAGCGGCGTTACGCTTCCGGTTAAGGCGCCGCCGTCCGGGATGACCTCCGCCCGCACGAAGACCAGCACACGGAAACCTTCGGAAGAATACTTTTCAATCTCTTCCTTACAGCTGTCATACTGGTCCCGCAGGACAAATTCCGGGGCGCCAAGCACATAGGGAACGCCGGAGAAGACCGCACTGGAATATTTGTGCGCGGAGGAAAAACCGGTGGTTCGTTCCGCCCGGACGCGGTTCTTGTTCGTAAACCGTTTCTGCAGGGCAGCCATGGTGATGTTGTCCTTGGACATGGCGCCTGCAAAGTTGCCCAGGAGCTGCTCCAGCTCCTCCACACTGCCGCTGTTGTGGCCGTAGAGGGGGATGACCTTGTCCACGGACATATCCGGCTCGGTAATGGTGCCGGTTTTATCCACGCAGAGCACGTCTACCCGGGCCAGGGTTTCGATACAGCGCATGTCGTGGACAAGCACCTGCTTGAAGGCCAGGCGGATAACGCCCACGGCCATGGTTACGCTGGTCAAAAGGTACAGGCCTTCGGGAATCATGCCGATGATGGCCGCTACCGTGGATTTGATGCTGGTGGTCATGGTGGCTCCCAGGGTTACATACTGCTGGTAGAAGAGCAGGATGCCGATGGGGATAATGATGATGCCCACCAGTTTGATCAGCTTGTTCAGGGAGCGGATCATTTCCGACTGTTCCCCTTCCTTGCTGGCTTTGGCCTGGATGGTCAGCTTGGA
>CADBNF010000109.1 GCA_902796005.1 uncultured Lachnospiraceae bacterium
AGCAATCAGGGCCATATCCCCGTCCGTAAGCTTCCCGGCAACCTGTCCCACCAGCAGCGCATCGTCCAGTGTGGCCGCGCTGCCCATAACGCTTCCGGTCAGGGCTCCGTAAGAACCCATCAGCAGCACGCCCAGGGGACCGGCAAGGATGCCCATCAGGCTGCCCATGAGACCGCCAAAGGCCGCACTGCTCTCCGTGATGATGCCAGCATCATATCCGTCACAACACTTGAGCGTGTCTCCTTCTCTTTTTACCAGCGCCATCTGAAGAACCGCATACTTCTCCCCGACCGGTTCGTGGCGAAGCTCGGTAATGGCCTGGAAGCCTTCGCTCTCATTTTCAAATAATACCGCAATGATGTTTTGCATAGAAAACTCCTCCTTCCACTCTGCTGTAATCTGCATAAAGTCCAAAAATTGCGGCTGTCATTTTTATTTTAACTTAGCTGTCATTGGCGGTCAAGGCTTCCTCTTATCCCAGCGCCACATCCAGCACCATCATCAGTACAAAGCCCAGGGAAAATGCCACTGTCCCGGAGTTCGAATGCTTCCCCTCTGACATCTCCGGAATAAGCTCCTCCACCACCACATAGAACATCGCTCCGGCGGCGAAGGCCAGCGTGTACGGAAGCACCGACACCACTGCGCCGGCGGCCGCTATGGTGAGCAGGGCGGCAGCCGGTTCCACCACGCCGGAAAGCACGCCGTACAGGAAGGTCTTCCCCTTCGGCATGCCCGCTGCCAGGAGAGGCATAGAGACAATCGCTCCCTCCGGGAAGTTCTGAAGGGCGATACCCAGTGCCAGGGCAAGGGCCGCTGCCTGACTCACCCCGGTTTCCCCCGCGACCCAGCCGGCATACACCACGCCAACGGCCATGCCCTCGGGAATATTGTGCAGGGTGACCGCCAGGATCAGCTTCGTGGTGCGCTTCAGGCTGCTTTTCGGGCCCTCCGGCTTTTCGTCCATGTGCATGTGGGGGGTCACCGTATCCAGGAACAGCAGGAATGCGATACCAATGAGAAATCCCACCGCGGCGGGAATAAAGGACAGCTTTCCCATATGCTCCGAGGCCTCCAGCGACGGCTGGAGCAGGCTCCAGAAGGAGGCCGCCACCATGACCCCTGCGGCAAACCCGGTGAGGATTTTCTGCACCCCGTCGGAAATCCGTTCTTTAAGCACAAACACCATGGCTGCGCCGAGACTGGTCCCGGCAAAGGGAAGCAGTATTCCTGTCCAGACCTGTGCATTCATTCCTTATTCCTCCCACACTGTTATCGTCAGCCTTCCTCGCCTGTCCCGGAAGTCCGGTTTCCGGCCGGAAGCAAGCTCCCGCCCCTTGACCGTGAGACAGCCATGCATGGCTCATTGCTGGCGCGCAAAAACGGGCCGCCTTTCCGGAAAAAGGCAGCCCGCATCAACCGGGAAATGGTCCATATCCCTCAACGTTTTATCGCACCGTTTTATTACAGAGCTTTGGCAAACGCGCGGATCTCGGCGAGCTTCGCCTCGGAACCGTTCTCATCACCTGCCGCGGTGATGATGCCGGCATCCTCAACGCCCGTGAATCCCAGCATAGCCTTATAGGTGGCGATAGCGCCCTCGTAGGGAGCCGGGGAAGCGGAGCTCAACAGCAGCGCGGACTTCGCGGCTTTCGCCGGCTTTCCGATAGCATATACACGCTGGATGGCAGCCAGGATCTGGGCAGTCATGTCGAAATAGTAGATCGGGGAAGCGTAGACAATCATATCCGCTTCCTTGTATGCGGGCATAACCTTCTCCATATCGTCCTTCTGGACACATTTTCCTTCGCCCTTGCCATGGCAGTATTCGCAGGCAAGACATCCGTTAATCTTCATCTTTCCGACATGAAGGATCTCCACCTCATGTCCGGCTTCCTTCGCGCCTTCCGCAAAAGCATTTACCATCGCTGCCGTGTTCCCCAGTCTCGGACTTCCGTTTAAGATTGCGATTTTCATGATAAATACCTCCTTTTTAACGCCGCCTGGACACAACGTCCGGTATGGCTAATCATCCGCAATTTATTTTACCATTATGCAAAGATAAAACACAATGCAAAATCATGTTACGTTCTCGCATGATGAGAAGTTTATCCTCGGATGCTTCGGTCAGCCCTCTTTTTCCTGCTGGTAAATCAGGTAATTAATAAACTGCTGGGCGGTTCTTCCCGAAATGCCGCCGTGGGACATTTCCCACCTCATTGCCTCTTCCTTTAACTCGGCCTCATCCATCCGGATGCCTGCCCGCCTGGCCAGGGTCACCACAATATGCTCAAATTCCTTCGGCATCGGCTTGGTAAATCCGATAGTGATGCCGAACCGGTGAACCAGGGACAGCTTCTCTTCCACCGTGTCGGAATGGTGGATATCCTCCTGGTTCGTGTGATCCTCTTTATCGTTCCATGTCTCCTTGATGAGGTGCCGGCGGTTGGACGTAGCGTAGATCAGGATGTTATCCGGTCTGGTTTCCACGCCGCCCTCAATGACGGCCTTCAGATACTTGTATTCAATCTCATTATCCTCGAAGGATAAATCGTCCATGTAAATGATAAATTTGTAGTTCCTGTTTTTGATAATCGAAATGATCGTAGAGAGATACTTAAACTGATGCTTATAGATCTCGATCATCCGGAGACCCCGGTCATAATACTGGTTGATGATGGCCTTGACACTGGTGGATTTTCCCGTTCCGCTGTCACCGTACAGCAATACGTTATTTGCCTTGCTTCCGCTGACAAAAGCTTCCGTATTTTCCACCAGCTTTTTCTTCTGG
>CADBNF010000110.1 GCA_902796005.1 uncultured Lachnospiraceae bacterium
AATACTTGAATTTCGGACTTATATAGCAGGAAAGGGAAGTTCGGGGAGCGGTGAGAGAATGAAAAGCAAGAAGAAAAAACAGAAGACTATAGCAAATTCCATCATGATCGGCATCATTGCCGCGATTGTCGTGGCGGCCGTTCTTGGTGTTGGTTTTATAAGGGGCTGGTTCGGCGACAAGGGCGCCGATACGGCCATGCTTTCAGATGTGAAGGGTATCGTGAATCTGACGCGGAATTCCATTACTTATCCGGTCGAGCAGGATACCCTGCTGCGTAAGGATGATGTGATTACCTGTACGCCCGGGGCGACGGCCTCCGTCCGGATTGACGACGGAAGCGCGCTGGCTATCGGCGAGCGGGCTGTGATGACGGTGCAGGATCCTTCCGTCAGAAACTTCAGCATTGATGTGGAGGGAGGCGAGCTGTTCGCCTTTGTGACAAATGAAAAGGCGAAGCCGGTGCATATTTCCTTCGATGGGCATGCAGTGGATGTGGCAAGTGCGATTATTTCCTTAAGCACCAGGGCTGCCGCCTCCAGCGTAAATGTGTATTATGGCAGCTGCGGCGAGGCTGCTGCGGGCGAAATGCTGAACTGGAACCAGGATACGCTGTCTGTAGATCCGATACAGATAGTCAGTCTGAATGCCTTCTCCGTACGGCAGCTTCGAGGCGCGAATACGGTGGTTGAATGTTGTTTTACAAATGAAGAACTGGACCAGATGGAAGCCGACCGGAAGGCGGCCCAGGAGGCGGTTACGGCAGAGGCCATGAACGAGGAGCTGGAGGAGCTGGACCTTGCCTATGAATGCACGGTGGAAATCCGCTGCGATACCATATTAAACAATCCGGACCTTCTGCGGCCGGAGAAGGCGGAATTCGTGCCGGAGGACGGTATTATCCTGGCTGCGGTGAAGGTGCCCTTTGCGGAGGGAGAAACTGCCTTTGACGTGACCAAGAGGGCCTGCGATGCCTACGGTATCCAGCTGGAGTACAGCTGGACGCCTCTGTATAACAGCTATTATGTGGAGGGCATCAATAACCTCTACGAATTCGACTGCGGTTCGGAATCCGGCTGGATGTACAAGGTAAACGGCTGGTTCCCCAACTATGGTACCTCTTCCTACGTGATGCAGGAGGGCGATGCCATTGTCTGGGAATACACCTGCGTGGGCCTTGGCGCCGATCTGGGAGGGCCGACCTGGTGATACGGGAAGAAAATGATGCTTTCTCCCGCTGCCATCCCTGTGTAAGCTTACTGTTTTTCGCAGGCGCCATCGGCCTGGGAGCGCTTTCGATGCACCCGGCCTGTATACTGGTTTCCGTCTTCTGCAGTTTATGCTATTATTGTCTGCTGAAGGGAAGACTGGCTGTGCAGTACCTGCGGGTGCTGATACCGCTGTTTCTGCTGATTTCCTTTATGAATCCGCTGCTGAATACGGACGGTCAGCGGGTGCTGGGACATGTGTTCGGCAGGCCTTATACACTGGAAGCTTTGATATATGGCATGGTTATCGCGGGGCTTTTGCTGTCCGTACTGGTCTGGGCAGGCTGCTTTACCGTGGTGATGTCTTCGGATAAATTCACTGCGCTGTTCGGAAGAATTATCCCGGCAGTATCCCTTGTGCTGGTGATGGTGCTGCGGCTTGTCCCGAATATGCTGAAGAAGATGCGGCAGATAGCCGGTGCGCGCAAAAGCATCGGCAAAGGCGCGGCGGACAATGCGGGTGTCGGCAGGAAGGCGCAGGACAGCCTGCAGGTGATATCCGCGCTGCTTTCCTGGACGCTGGAGGGCGGTCTTACGACCGCGGACGCCATGCGGGCCAGGGGCTACCAGACGGGCAGGCGTTCCAGTTTTCAAATCTATGAGATAAAACCGCGGGATATCCTGCTGCTGGCCCTGATGGGGGTGCTTATCGGTCTGGATATCGTCATGCTGGCGGGCGGGGGCTGCGATGCGTCGTTTACCCCGAAGCTGTCGGTCAGTCCGGTGACGGGCCGGTATGCCGTAAATTTCGCGGCCTACTGCCTCTTCCTGGCATTGCCCGTGGTTCTGTATATAAAGGAGACCATTCAATGGACCATTTCACGATCAAGAATCTGAGCTTTTCCTACGCCTCTTCCAAGGGAAAACTGTCTCTGGATAAAGTGAATCTTTCCGTATCGAGGGGAGAGTATCTGGTACTCTGCGGCAGAAGCGGCAGCGGCAAGACCACGCTTCTGAGGCAGCTGAAGCCGGTGCTCACACCGGGCGGCAGGAGAAGCGGGGAAATATTAATGGACGGTGTGCCGGTTAAGGAACTGTCCGAGCGGGATCAGGCGGCGAAAATAGGCTATGTCATGCAGAATCCGGACGACCAGATTGTCACGGACAAGGTGTGGCATGAGCTGGCGTTCGGCCTGGAATCCTTAGGCTGCGATCAGAAGACCATGCGGGCGAAGGTGGCGGAAATGGCCTGCTATTTCGGCATCCAGGACTGGTTCCACAGAAATGTAACGGAGCTGTCCGGCGGCCAGAAGCAGCTCTTAAACCTGGCTTCCATCATGGCCATGCAGCCGGAGGTGCTGATACTGGACGAGCCCACCAGCCAGCTGGATCCGATAGCGGCATCGGATTTCCTGAATACGGTGCGGAAAATTAACCTGGAGCTGGGTACAACCGTCATTATCACCGAGCATCGTCTGGAGGATATTTTCCCCCATGCGGACCGCGCGGTGGTCATGGACGAGGGCCGTGTCATTGCCTATGACATTCCCGGCAATATCGGAAAACTGTTGTTCGAGCAGGACAATCCCATGTTTGCGGCCATGCCGACGCCCGTGCGGGTGTTTTATGCATCCGGCGCTTCAGGCAGATGTCCGCTGACCGTACGGGAGGGCAGGAACTGGCTTTCCGAGAGCCTGAATAAGGTTGAAGTGCCGATGCTGCCGGAGAAGGAAGACGACTGGGAGGATGAGGAGAGCGCGCTTTCCATGAAGGAACTGTGGTTCC
>CADBNF010000111.1 GCA_902796005.1 uncultured Lachnospiraceae bacterium
CACAGCTGAATTTATTGAAGCGATTAAAGAGTTATCCGTATTAGAGCTGAACGAGCTGGTAAAGGCTTGTGAGGAAGAGTTTGGCGTATCCGCAGCCGCCGGCGTTGTTGTTGCAGGTCCTGCAGCAGCTGCTGAAGAAGTGGAAGAGAAGACCGAGTTCGACGTAGAGCTGACCGAGATCGGCCCGAACAAGGTTAAAGTTATCAAGGTTGTTCGTGAGATCACCGGCCTTGGCCTGAAGGAGGCTAAGGAAGCCGTTGATTCCGCTCCGAAGGTGATCAAGGAGCAGGCTGCCAAGGCTGAGGCTGAGGACATCAAGGCTAAGCTCGAAGCTGAAGGCGCAAAGGTAACCCTGAAGTAATTTCGGCTCATGCAAAAACCGGAAGGCAGCTGCCTTCCGGTTTTTTTATATCTGCTGCCGGCCTTAAATGCCGGCGGCAGTTTTCATTTTGTTTTATTTATTTCAGTGTGTCTTTCGTTGCCGTCCGGAAAGCCTCGGCCTAAGCCTTCTGCTTCTTGTCGCTTCTCCCTAGAATCAGGTTCACCACAATACCCAGGATGAGGGCTGCGGCGATCTCCGTCAGGGTAACGTTGC
This sequence comes from uncultured Lachnospiraceae bacterium, assembly GCA_902796005.1. Taxonomy (GTDB): domain Bacteria; phylum Bacillota; class Clostridia; order Lachnospirales; family Lachnospiraceae; genus Alectryocaccobium. The sequence continues at coordinate 596 of CADBNF010000111.1, forward strand.
CGATCTTCATGGTCATGCCGCCGATACCTGCGATGAGGATAACGGAGACAACGAAGAGGTTCCTGTTGTTGCCCAGGTCCACAGGCTGAATCATCTTCAGGCCGGATACGGCGATGAAGCCGTAGAGGGTGATGCACACACCGCCCATGACACAGGAGGGGATGGTGGACAGGAAGGTTACGAAGGGGCCTACGAAGGAAATCACGATGGCCAGGATCGCCGTGGTGAAGATGGTCACGATGGAGGCGTTGCCGGTGATGGCCACGCAGCCGACGGATTCACCGTAGGTGGTGTTCGGGCAGCCGCCGAAGATGGAGCCGGCGATGGAGCCGACGCCGTCGCCAAGGAGGGTCCGGTGAAGGCCGGGGTCTTCCAGCAGCTCTCTTCCGATGATGGAGGAGAGGTTCTTGTGGTCGGCGATGTGCTCGGCGAAAACTACGAAGGCAACCGGGATGTAGGCGACCGCGATGGTGGCGATGTATTTGCCGTCTACGGCAGCGAATCCGGAGGCGGCCTTAAGGAAGGTGAAATCCGGAATCCACTTCATCGTGGAGAACAGGGAGAAATTAATCAGCTGCAGGGATTCGTTGCCGGTCTGCTGGCCGATAAGGGTGAAGATCAGGGCCACTACATAGCCGGCGATGATGCCGATGATGAAGGGGATGAGCTTCGCCATTCTTTTGCCGAAGACGGAGCAGCAGACAATCACAAGCAGGGTAACCAGCGCGCAGATGAAGGATGCCCAGGTGGCGGTGTTCATAACGAAGGCGCCGGCTTCGGCATCAAACATGCCGGAGAAGGAATCGCTGATGGCGTTGCCCGCCAGGGAGAGGCCGATGATGGCAACGGTGGGTCCGATAACCACCGGCGGCATGATTTTGTTGATCCAGGCTACGCCCGCCACCTTAACGATGATGGCGATGATTACGTAGACGAGGCCGGCGAAAATGGCGCCGATAATCAGGCCCGCATAACCGGCTTCCACGGACACCGCGCCGGCAAAGGCGGCAAACATGGAGCCCAGGAAGGCAAAAGAAGAACCCAGGAAAACCGGGCTTTTAAATTTGGTGAAAAGCAGATAGACGATGGTGCCGACACCTGCACCGAACAGGGCCGCAGACTGGGACATGCCGTTGCCGACAATAGCGGGCACCGCAATGGTGGCGGCCAGGATGGCCAGCAGCTGCTGGAAGGCAAAGACAATGAGCTGCCCGGCTTTCGGCCGGTCATTTACGTCGTAGATCAATTTCATTTTGTTCTCCTCCGAATTCTTGATGCAAGGTTCATATCTGGAGATATGAAACCACAACAGACCGAAAAAGTAAAGGGGATTTTTGCCGATTTTCATTTATGGTTTTCACTTTTTTTTCTACTGCTATATAATGGTAGTTAAAAGGAGGCGGAGGAGATGAACAACCGGGATGTGCGACTTGCGAAAACAGAATATGGTGTCTACAGAGGCCTGCGGAAAGCAGATATGGTTGTCTGGAAGGGTATCCCCTATGCCGCTGCGCCGGAAGGGGAACGCCGTTTTCTTCCGCCGGAGAAACCGGAACCTTTTTCCGGCATCCGGGATGCGGTGCAATTCGGACACATCGCCTGGCAGAAGCCCAAAGGGAAGGGATGCACAGAGAATATGGCGGAGGACTGTCTTTTCCTTAATATATGGTCACCGGCGGCGGATGAGAAAAAACGGCCCGTCATGGTGTATATTCACGGCGGTTCCTTTGTCAAGGGCTGCGGCAGCGACCCGGAATACGACGGTGAAAATCTGGTGCGGGCCGGGGACGTGGTGGTGGTCACCCTGAATTACCGTCTCGGCATACTCGGCTTTCTGGATTTCTCCTTCCTGGGAGAGGGCTTCGCGCCAAACTGCGGACTTTATGACTGCACGGCAGCATTGAAGTGGATAGCGGAAAACATTTCCGCCTTCGGCGGAGATCCGGAACGAATCACCGTATTCGGCCAGTCCGCCGGGGCAATCCTCATCAGTGCCCTCCTGACGGTGAAGGAGGCGCAGGCAGTGATCAGCCGGGCGATCCTGATGAGCGGCGGGCCCACCCTGTTCCGCACCAAAAAAGACGGCCAGGCCCTTGCCCGGCGGTTTATGGACTACACGGGCCTCGATACGGCGGAAAAGCTGAAAACGGTTCCCGCGGAGATCCTGGCTGACTGGCAGGAGCGGTTCAAGGCCCATACCCGGATGGGGGAAGGCACCTATATTCCGGAGGTGGATGGAGAATTCTTCCGGGAATTCCCGGTGATTGCAGCGAAATGTGGTCTGATGGATAAAAATATCCCTGTGCTTATGGGAAGCACCAGGGAGGAGCTTTCCTGCCTCTATATCAAACCGGTGGCTAAGGCCCTGGACATCGAAACCATGTTCAATGCGGGCGTGGACCGGGAGGATCCGGACCTGGCAGCGGAAGTCCAGCGGAAATATACCCGCTTCGGCAGACGGGGGCCGGCCATCATGATGTCGGACCTCATTTTCAAGGTTGCCTGCACCTGGCTTGCGGAAGAGCTGGGAGAGGAGGGAAACGTCTGGCTGTACAGCTTTGATTACGAAACCCGGTTCATGCGTGTCTCGGGGCTGCATGCCTTCCATTTCAGCGACCTGCCCTTTGTCTTTGCCAATTACCGGGAGGGCATGGGGAAAATCGTCTTTCTGCTGACGGCGGACATGAGGAAACCGCGGGAAATCACGAAAAGAATGCAGGCGGATTTCCTGACATTTGCCAAAACCGGAAGCCTGCCCTGGGAGAAATGCGGCCGCGGCAATGTGCCCGCCCGGGTCTATGACCGGTCTATCGGAAAACGGCAACTGATTGACCCGGATATCCGGGAACTCCTGAGCCGTACAAAATACAGGGCGGCGGCTTACGGAGAAAGTGAAGAAAGCGTGCTGTAGGGTTTCAAAAAAAATTAAAAAATTTGAAAATTAGGTGTTGACAAAGAAAATGTCCTGTGTTATTCTAGCAAAGCTGTCGCAAGGAACGGCAGCGCACCTTGATAATTAAACAGTAAAACACATCCTCGAAAGATTCTTTTAA